>CAZVKQ010000007.1:19163-20309 GCA_964626985.1 Candidatus Woesearchaeota archaeon
ACGCACAAGTTTGAGGAATATTTGCTGGAATGAAAACACGCCCGAGACAGGACTTGAACCTGCGACCCTCAGGTTAGGAACCTGATGCTCTATCCAAACTGAGCTACAGGAGCAGAAGTGCAGGCTGAAAGAATCTCTGATTCTTAATGCCTCCATCTCTAACGAGATGCAGGAGAGAGGATTCGAACCTCTGAACTCACTAAGAGACGAGATCTTGAGTCTCGCGCGTTTGACCACTTCGCTACTCCTGCCCTATATTTTAGTATATAGAAACCTTTTTAAATCAAACTATTTTGTAAAAATAGAAGACGGCCACAGCAACGTGGAAACGCCTGTTCTCATTCCGAACACAGAAGCTAAGCACGCTGCGTCTGAAATTAGTCTCCGACAAGAGGCGAAACTTGGATGCTGTCTTCTTAATTTTCTAGAAAAGTTTTAATAATACAATTAATTATTACTATGATGGGGTTGTTTGATGAGGAAGAAGTCATTAAGAATTTCTTTGAGCCTTATAGTTTTGTTAAAAATCTTAGGAATCACGGTTTTGTTAATGCTTTGAAGATGGATTGGGGGAGAACTAAGCTGGATTTATTTGTCAGACTAAAATATGCTAGAGCAAGCAGAAGTGAACACAAACAACATAGATATGCTATTAAGGCTGGTTTGGAGAGCGGGCTTTATGATGTCCAGACTGTTTATGATTTTTATAAGAGAAAAGCTAGTCTTGACAGAAGGTTTGCTAAATTGAGGCCTCTTTCTAATTATGTATTTTCTAACGAATAGTTTTAGAGCCTTTAGAAAAGCCTCGGGAACACCAAGAACTTGTTGTTCTTGGATGCCCAGAGAACTAAAAGTTCTCAGGGAGTTTAGGGTTTGCTTACAGCAAACTTTTAAAAACGCCATTTATTCTATAACTTTATGGAAGAAGGAATTGATAAAGTTCAAGATACTATTGAGGGCAATGTTAAGGGTAAAAATGAAGATAAAGTTGAACATATAGGGAAAGATGTGAGAGGGTTTTATGATAAGCGCTATAAGATTTTACTTTTAATTCCCCTTATGATTCTTGCTGTCAGCTTAATTTATATTGGAATATTTTATAACCAAAATGGAGATATTATTTTGAAAGATGTCAGCTTGACTGGA
>CAZVKQ010000008.1:0-17713 GCA_964626985.1 Candidatus Woesearchaeota archaeon
CTCTTCTTCTGTTATTTCCAAGCCAGCATTTAATTCTTTTATTTTGCTGATAAGCTCATCCTCATCTAACGGCTGTAAAATCTCGTCGTCTAAATCAGAAATTATTCCTCTGGCTCCATAATGCCGACATACCTTCATAAACTTTGGAGCCCTGTCCTCATCTTCCGCGCGGCATAAAGAAAATATTGTCCAATTCCATTTGGGATGTTTTAAAATATATCCTCCCATCCATATAGACTCGTCATCAGGATGTGCGACAATAACAAGCGCCTTCACCATCTTATCTCTCTTTAACAAATCAGTTATCTTTATTTAAAAGTTTTTATTTTTGAGCGGCCTCTCGGTCAATAAAAAAGATAGCATCCTTGTGCCTCCTCAAAAAACTTGCGGGCAATTCTCTTCCCACTCTTCCTTCCAAAACTTTCTTCATTATCTCTTCCTTCTCCTTCCCAAAAGCAAGCAAAACAATCCCTCTGGCATCCATAATCGTTCCAATCCCCATCGTCAAAGCCTCTCTAAACTTAACCCCATTAATTGTCCGTGTCATAGCACTAAGCTTAACTTTCCGAGTCCTGCTTTTTTCACCGCTCCCCGGCTCATTAAATCCAATATGCCCATTTCTACCAATTCCAAGAATTTGCAAATCAATTCCTCCAGAACTTTTTATCCTTTTCTCATAATCTCTGCAAACAGACCTCCAATTACGCCGCCCTCCATCCAAAAAATTAATATTCTTTTCCTTAATATTAACCTTACTAAAAAAATTCCTATTCATATAATTTCTAAAACTCCTTTTATCATTAGAAGACAAGCCAACATACTCATCCAGATTAAAACTAACAACTTTAGAAAAATCAACCTTTCCAGCTCGATAAAGTCTAACTAACTCCCTATACAAAGGAATCATAGTCTTTCCAGTAGCAAAACCAATCACGCTCCTCTTCTTCCTCTTAATTCGTTTGACAACTTCTAAAGCCGCTCTTTCAACAGCCTCCCTTTTAGAAAGAACAAGAACTTTCATCTCAAACTCCAAGATGCTTAAACACATCTTCAATAGCAATCTTTCTGACAGAAACAATGCTGTCTGCTCCCCCGGCAAAAATCAGCAGATGCTTTTTATCAAGAGATACAACAGCGTCCGTCGGGAAGACAACATTATTAATATACCCTGTCTGTTCATACATCTTATCAGGCCTTATCAACGGGTCATTTGCAGGCGACCTTGCAACAATCTTCTCAGGATTCTTCAAGTTCAGTAAAACAGCTCCGGCACTATAAGTCCTTCCCTTGTCTCTTCCCTGAACGCCATGATAAATTGTAAGCCATCCTTTTTTGGTTTTAATAGGCGGAGCTCCAGCACCAAGTCTCTCCTCCTCCCATCCTCGCCGCGGCCTCATCAAATTCCTATCGCGCCCCCAAAAAATCAAATCCTTGGAATAAGAAACCCAGATGCTCGGCTTGCTGAACTCAAACAAACTCTCCGGCCTGTTAAATGCAACATACAATCCGTTAATTCTTTCAGGAAACAAAATAACATCTTTATTCTGCTCTCTAAAAATCAGTCCAAGTCTCTTCCATTTAAACAAATCCCCGCTCATAGCCAAATAAGTAGAAACCCCGTCTCTAAAAGAAACTCCGACATAAGTCATATAATACTTCCCCTCAATCTTTGTTATCCTTGGGTCTTCAATACCATAGTCTCCCTCGCCAGGAATACCTGTAAAAGCCGGAGCCTGCTCAATCTTATCAACATTAAACCCATCCTTGCTTAAAATAACTCTTTTGAAATGTGAAATATGTGGCAGTCTGCAAGTTCCATCCTTCAAATACATCTCGCCCCACAACCCTTTCTTAATTATATCTTTCTTGTCAACTCTCTGATACTGAGCCTTGTACTGCCCTTCAGAAGACATAACAGGACAGGTAACATAGCCCTTCTTCTTGCTCGCTCCGTTAACACTCTCTGCAACTCTAACATAAAGTATTATTCTCCCGTCGGGAAGTCGCTCCGCCCCCGGATTCAAAACACCTTCTATCTTCCAATTTTTAAAAGACGGCTTAAAATCACTCGGCCTTAACAACAATTTGTCCTCAATTTCTACAACACTCATCTCACACCTCTCCAATAAACAAATAATCAAATTTTATAAACCTAATGTTATTATTTTTTTCCCTCCAGCCAATCCAACCTATCACTATGTTTATCCAACTTCCCTTTCAAATAATCAGTTCTATTGTAAATTCTATCAAGCGAGCCTAAAATTTTTTGGTAAGAAACACCAACTAAAAAAGTAATAGTAATAACAGGTATCAAATCAACCCATACAGGACTATTAATCCATCCAAACAGTTTGCCAATTATATATCCAATTAATATAAACATTCCAATCCAAAATAAAACATCCCATATCTCTATCTTCCTCATTTATTAATCAAGATAACCAAATATTAATAGCTTCCTACTTCACAAAAACTCTCTTCTTAAACTTAACTCCATAATCAGGCTTGGAATTCTCGTGATAGATAGTCAAAACTTTCAACTTCTTCTTCCCGACATTAATCAATCTATGAGCATAATCTTCTGGAATCAAAGCAATCTCTCCTTTCTTTAATTTAACTATCTTCGGCTTGCCTCGTTGAATAAGCAAGACTCCTTTCCCCTCCATCAAAACATAAAACTCCGGCGTCTTCTTTTTATGAATATGCCCTTTAGTAAAATAAAACTCCTTCCCAATCTTCCCTGGATTAATAACAGTCAATGTAAGTTTCATAGGAGAATAAGATTTCGTAAATGTCTCATAAACTATTTTATCTCCCCTCTTCAAAACCTCCTCGTAAGCCTCTGCGTCAGAAAAATAACCTTTTAAATCCGAGAGCATTCTAGCCTCTGCCTTCTCCCCCTCAAATTCCTTTACAGTTCCATTAAATGTCCTACTCATTTATCAATCTCCTATTTTTAAAACAATTCTCTTCTTATCTGGAACAGAAATAAAAATCTCCTCTCCAGATTTCAAGTTAAGTGACCTTATAATATCCTGATTAAAATAAACTCCTAAACGCCCTTTTGATAACTTTATTATCCTCTGTTTCATCTTCAAGGGAGATTCATTCTCTTTTATTTCTCTTAGAACTTGCAATGATGACTTTGAATCAAAAGTAAAATAATCACATTTAGAGCATTGATAGCTTACCGCCTTGCTCTTAGCATCCTCTACGTCAACCTCAACCCTTTTCAGTACTGAATCACACTTCGGACATTTCATTTTCTATATTTTGCATTTATTACCCATAAAATATCACCTTCCAAATCGCACAGAATATAACAGTTTGGTGTTTCAATTTCCAACCTATTTCCCTTTTTCCTTATATTCTTTGTCGTCATAATAGTCTCAACAACCTTGCTCCAAGGAAAGTACCTTTCATGATGAATAGTATAATGAAGCGTTTTCTTTATGCTTTTGAAATACACCATCCAATGCTCCTAATAGTCCTAAAGACTATTTAATTCTTTCGCTTAACCTTAAACCCCACTAACTTTGCATATTCCGGCACAACATCTTTAGTAAACTTCCTCATCCCCTCTTTAGATTTGTAATGCTCCAGCAAAGATTCAATAACATTATAGGGCACAGTAGCAATATCAGCACCCGCCAAAGCCACCTCTCTAAACTGCCTCTTATTCCTAATAGATGCAGCCAAAATCTTCGCCTTGATTTTATTTTTATCAAATATCTCTCTTGTTTCTGCAACTAAATCAACTCCAGAAACAATCCCCTCATCATTTAATATCCGGCCCAGCTTCTTCGCCCCGCGAGCAGGAAAATAATCCTCCTTCTCAAACTTTATTCTATTCACCTCTCTGATATAATCATCAACTCTTCCAACAAATGGCGAAACAATTTTAGCACCTGCCTTAGCCGCCAGCAGTGCCTGCTCCGGCGTGAAAATCAGAGTGCAATTAACAGGAATCCCTGCACGCGACAGTGACCTAATCGCCTTAATCCCATCGGCATCTCTCTCGCACTTCTCATCCAAACAAGGATTAACAGGAATCTTAATGTAAACATTTCCAGCAGCAGAATTAAATTTCTTATACAACAATTTTCCCTCCTTAACCATCTCTTTAAAATCACTCCCGACAACTTCCAAACTAACAGGAACTCCGCGCCCAGCGCTCTTCAAAATCTTCTTAACATAACTTTCCATGCCCTCACCCTTTATAGAATCAGCAGCACTCTTAATCAAGCTCGGATTAGTAGTCACGCCGTCCAAAAGCCCAAACTCCTTCACCCTTTCAATCTCTTCCAGCTTTGCAGAATCAATAAATATTTTCATTCAACACCTATATAAAAAAGCCCCTTAATATATATAAATCTTCTTCAAAACTTATAATTTAAAGACTCTGTTCTTCTCAGACCATCTTTTCTCTACTTCCTTAATAGCTTCCTCAATAGAAATAGTGCCCTCCGAAGAAAGCAAAAACTCCTACTATAGGATTATTTATTCTAACCATCTTTAAACTCCCCATGCCCAAACTTATGTCCAACATAATCTAAGAGTTCTCGCCCATTCAACCGAACACTCGAAGGCCCATTCCTGACATAAAATTCTTCCTCTCGGCCCAACTTCAAGAATACTGCTTTATCACTAGACAAACAATCAACCCTCAAAACATTCAAGTCATCAACTCTAACCAATTCAGTCTTAATAAAAGGCAGATACTCATTACCAATATGCACCTTAATCAAATTAGTAAAATGCAAATTCAATCTATCCCTATCAGAAAATCCATCCTTTTCAATTCCCATTATCTGCCCATTATCAGAAACTCCAATCAAAAGCTGCCCGCCGTCAGAATTTAAATAAGCAACAATCGTCTTCAAAACAGAATGCTCTATCTTCTTGTCTATCTGATTAGTATGAAGATTAGTTCTCAAAGTGGATTTAAATTCCATTTTATCGCCCTCGCCATTTCTTATAAGCTCCTTAATCCTTTCAGAAGGGCTGACTCTCTCTTCAGACCTAAATAAATTAGGATTAACTTTAACAAAACTCCCAACTAAACTGCTAATCAAATTCTTCCGTCCACTTTTAATATAATAATATCCTCCGATAGAAACAACAAATGCTCCGATAGTATTAACAATAAGATCAATAATAGTATTACTACTATAACTCTGAAGCCGAAACCCAAAAAAATAATCCATTGAAAATTCAAACACCTGCCACAGAGAGCCCATTGCAACAGAAAAAGAAAAAGCAAACAAAGCAATTATTACAGGGCTTGCATCAATCTTCTCCTCCTTATACAAAGCATATAAAATGGTCAGCCCCACAAGCCCTAAAGCAATTGAAGAAATAAAACTCAAGAATATGCTCCACCACCAAAACCTAGCGTAGAAACCTCTGACCTCTCCAAAAAACAAACTTCCATAAATAAATAAAATAATCATTATCTCAAACTCTGCAGGAATAGTAATCCCCCATCTTTTTCTTAATAATCTGGGCAGAAAAGTCACAAGAAGGGCAAATCCAGAGATAAAAAACACAAGCCACCTCTCGTTAAAATACGCCCCGATAAAAGCCAAAACAAGCAGAGCCCTAACGAGATTAATAACTATAAAATAAGACTTCCCGTAGTCGTTCTTGCCCTCTTCAGCCATAACTCCCAACAAACTCACTTATATTTATAATTAATTATAGAAAGCCTTATAAAACAAATAAACATCAATTAAACATGGCAGAAGAATGCAAATTCCACTATGATGACTTCTCGGATAGATTATTTATTTCCTCCAAGAAAGAGAATGAAAGAATATATGGCAGTATCAGAGTCCTAAACCTAATAATAGACTTTACGACAGATAACAAAGCAGTCGCAGCCGAGATTATTCAAGCATCAAAATACTTAGAGTCCCTAGGAATAAATCCAGAAATTCTAAATAAGCTAACGAATGTTGAACTTGTATTCGAAAGGAAAAGAGATGGCTACTTAATCTACTTCATCCTACATGCAGGAAATCAAATAGAAAGAATTCCTTATAACATAATTGCTGAGAAACCGCTAGCTGTTCGCTGACTATTTTAGTCTTCTATCAAGATTTCTTCTATATTTAACAGCATGAATTATTAATAGCTTATCTTCCTTAGGACAGGTCGCTATAGAAAAGTAAACACCATCATCCAATTTATAAAATAATTCATAACCAATATCACCATACTTCAAAATCTCTTTTTCAACTACATAAATCTTATCAAACTGCGACAATATCTCGATCACATCCTCATCCTTTATTCCTTTTTCACTGGAACTAATTCTATAATGAGTTGTAAAAATAAGTTTCTTACCTTTAATTTTCTCCTGAATAATTTTATCAATCTCCTTTTTATCTATAATAACCTCAGCCATCCTTTTCAAAAAATTCGCTTATATTTATAATTAATTAAACCCCGACAGAAGAATCATCCAGCTCAGGATCAGGTAACTTTGCAATAGAACCATCCGAATCATTGTGTATCCTTACATCCAGACCCTCCACAATTCTACCAAATTCTGTATTATAAGTCCGCCCCTTATCAAAAGCCTCACAAACATACGCCGGAGCATGACGCTTTCTTTTATGTGCAAACCCTCCATCACGAAGATCCTTAATAAATCCAGAGTAATTTTCAAACACCCCTCAACAGCATCTTCAGGACTCCTCCCAATCTACATTGTATTATACAAGGTTGATTCAGCCACATATCTAGGCTTACCATCAAGCCCATTGGTATCAGCCATATATACAAGAATCCGCAAAGGCCTATCATCTCTAACAATTCCATTCACTTCTCTTAATAAAGCATCAATTAACCCAATAAAATAAAATAGTCACACAACTATTTTAACTTTTCCCCTACAACTAAATTTAAAAAATCCCATTCCCACATATACCAATGAAAAAGAGAAACAAAAAAATAATTCTTCCTCTAACCATCCTAGGAACATTAATAATAATTTCATTCATACTATCCCCAAGCTCCCAAGAAATAATTCATCAAGGCGTATCAATTTCAGGAAACATAATTTCTCCTCAAAACAATGATGAACTTCAATACTACAATAATCTAAGATTTAAAGAGCCAACTATCTCCTACGAAATAAATGAAACTTGTTCACAAGCTCAAGTAACAAACACTCTCCAGGCATTCGCAATCCTGCAAAACCAAACCTCACTAAGATTCCAAAACTCTCCGAAAGCGGAAATAAAAATCCAATGTGACAACAAAGAAGTCCGGATATTCGGAAAACAAATAAAAGGGGAGGGAGGCCCAGGCCAAATCTTCACAACGCTAAACTATAACATAATCTTAGACAGCAAAATAAATCTTTTCCAGAAAGAAGTTTGCGATACACCAAATCTGGCACTCCATGAAACCCTCCATGCCTTAGGATTCTCCCATTCCGACGACAAAACCTCAATTCTCTATCCAGAATCAGACTGCACCCAATTTCTAAGACAAGAAACAATAGATAAGCTCAATGAACTATACAAAACTCCGCCTTTCGCAGACTTAACAATACAAAATCTAACAATAGAAAAATCAGGCTCTCGTTATAATATAAACGCGCAAGTTATAAACCTCGGACTTGAAAGCTCTGAAGAAGCAACTCTATCGTTAATATCAAACAACAGACAAATAGCAGAGTATAAAATAGGAGAATTTCCAGCAGGCACTGGAAAAACAGTAACAATTAATAAACTACCCTCACAGCAAAATAATCAACTAACACTAAAAATAGAAACACAATCAGAAGAAATCAGCAAAGATAATAATGAAGAAGTTTTGGAATTAAACTAACTATTCAATCAAAAAAATCTCTCTATGCCCGCCGTTGGCAAATTCAGTATATCCCTTAACAATCTCAGCAAATTTCTCATTCTTGCTCAAAGTCTTAGCCATATTCATATAAGCGTTCAAATTCTCAACCTCACTTTCAACTACAACTGTCCAGAAAGTTGTTGCCGTATCTGTTAAAACTCTTGTATTCTTGGCAACACCACTCGCTTCAATATGTAGTGCAGCTTTTTTAAAAGTCTCAACTAACGCCTTTGCCTTTCCCGGCTTAGCATGAAAAACATTCCTAACCAAAAACATAATTTATTTAATCATCTAGACCTTATAAATATTATTATGCTCCGGAATAATAACTCTCATTCGTATAATAGAAATTCCCAGATGAACATTCCACTTTATTAATAGGATTATAATCACTTCCTAAATAAGTTCCCCAATTTTCATTATTTTCAACATCACTATACGAGTAGCCCCCAACAGTTCCGACATTGGCTCGCCCATACCCGACAAAGCCATAAGCTCCTGCAGCACATTTGCAGAATTTTTTTAAGGCCTTGGAGCCATCTGCCCTAATCAAATACTCGTTGCTCCCGCTCCAGCACAAAGTCCCGGGATTGCACTCTAAAATCTGCTCATAAGAGCAGGAGTCCAAAGTCTCGTCGCAGCTGTCAAGAGTGCAAGAATCAGAATCGTTACAAGCTAAAGCAGAACTCTGACAATCCAAATTAACGTCGCAATATTCAGCCCCATCACAAAATAAGCCATTATCACAAATAGAATTATTAACACTATGCAAAACAACGTCATTTACCTCGTCGCAGGAATCAATAGTGCAGGAGACACCATCGTCAATTGTAAGATTTCCTGACTCGCAACTATCAGTAGCTTCATTGCAAATTTCTTCCCCATTGCAAAACAATCCATCAGAGCATTGAACAGCTTCTCCGCTAACACAAACCCCTTCTGGAGAACAGCTTTCAACGCCATTGCAATAAAGCCCGTCATCGCAATCAGCATCAACAGAACAGCTCTGCGCAAGAGAACTCAAAAAATACTGATAAGCAGAATAAGCATCAACTCTCCCATGCCCATACTTAGTGTCAAATCCTATCTCTCCTAAATCAACAGCACTCATCTTTAAAATATCTCCAACTTCAGCAGGAGTCAAAAAAGGATTTGCCTCAAGAAGCAATGCAGCTGTTCCAGAAACATGGGGCGTTGCCATAGATGTCCCTGATTTCTTGACAAATTTATTTCCGCTTAAACTAGGATAAGTAGAAAATATACCATTTCCAGGAGCAACTAAATCAAGCTCAATTCCCCCGTTGGAGTAGGCAGGTTTCTTGTCACCTTTTGTAACAGCACCAACAGCCAAGACCTTGCTTCCGCACGCAGGCGAAGATATAAGGTCAGTAAACCCTCCGTTCCCAGAAGCAGCGACAACAACTAATCCAGAATCAACAGCAATATTAGCAGCATAAGCAACAGGGTCAAAGTCGCACTCTCCAGAATAAACACCTCCTCCCAAGCTTAATGAAATTATATCAGCCCCAAGATTAATGCATTCGCTGATTCCAATAACAACGTCACTTGCCCATCCATTTCCACTAGAATCCAAAACCTTAACTCCTATCAACGACGCCCCAGGAGCAACACCTCCATAAAGAGAATCCTGAGAAGCAACAATTCCAGCAACATGAGTGCCGTGCCAATAATCATCATAAGGTTCTAATTCATCATTAACAAGATCTTTCCATCCAACTAAAGGATTAATTGCAGAATGGCTCTCGTCTATTCCAGTATCAACAATACAAACTTTCACTCCTTCTCCAGTCACCCCGGAAACATGAACGCTATCAGCTCCAATCTGCGGAACACTGTCAACTAACGACGCCTTAACCCTATAATCTTCATAAACCTCATCAACATTCTTGTTCTTCCTAATCTCATTAATATCCTTTTTTCTTATCTCTGCAGAAACAACTGGAATTTTTTCAGCGCTCTTTCTAACTCTCGCACCTCTTCTCTCCAAGTCAATTAAATCCTCATCAGTAACCTTGTCCTTATACTTAACAATAACTCTCTTCTGCGCATTCTCTCCGAGAAAAAAGTCTTTTACAGCATAAGCACTCACACCCAAAACATTTATTTCCCTGGATCCTCTATGCTCATCAGCAACAACAGACCCAACAAAAGCCACAGATGCTAAAACAAGAAATATGACAATAACAAAACTAACCTTTCCTTTAGTATCCATGCACTAAACTAAAAATTAAAATATATAAATATTACTAATATCTTCCTCTAAACTTATCGTCTTTCCTATGTCCTGATGAATTTCCTCTTCTAAATCCGCCGCCCCTCCTAAAACCACTACTCCCCCCTCCCCCATACCCAGAAGAACTCGTCCTGCCTCTCCCAGACGAACTTCCTCTAGACCTACCGTAACTTGATGAACGTCCCGCTCCTCCTCTAAAACCTCCCTTACTGTATCCAGAACTCCTTCCCCTAAATGAACTCCCCTTAGAACCATACCCAGAACTTCTGCTTCTACCATAGCTTCCACTATGCCTCCCGCCCCTCCCCTCAGAACTCCCCAAACGCCTGCGCTTATCAACCTCTACAAATAATCTCTGAAATTCAGGCAATTCCTTCTTCTCTATCTTAACTCCAAGATTATTAATTACGTCGCTGAAGTTTGCATAATCTGTATTTGAGACTAAACTTATCGCCTCCCCCTCTTCCCCAGCCCTCGCAGTCCTCCCAATTCTATGTATGTATTCTTCAGAATCCGACGGCAAATCATAATTATAAACATGAGTAACTCCCTTTATATCCAAGCCTCTTGCAGCAACATTAGTGCAGATAAGAATCTCCGCCTCTTTGTCATGAAATTGTTTTATTATTCTATTCCTCCTATTCTGCTCCAAACCCCCATGTATCGCGCGGCATTTTATCTCGTTCTTTTCTAAATTTCTAGCAACTCTATCAACTATTCTTCTCGTGTTGCAAAAGACCATAGCAATCCCTGATTTTTCTTTCTTCAGCAAATGAGCAAGCAAAGAGAACTTCTGCTCAAAAGGAACATCATAATAGCTCTGCTTCAGCTTTTTAGGATCAACTCTAGTCTCAACAGTTACAGTCACAGGATGTATCAAATGCTTCTTTTCTATGCTTTTAACAGTCGCAGAAGTAGTAGCAGAAAAAAGCAAAGTCTGCCTCTGTTTAGGGCAATAAGATATTATTTTTTCAACATCGTTTATAAATCCCATATCAACCATCCTGTCTGCCTCATCAAGAACAAGCGTCGTCACGCCAGATAAATTAAGCTCTCTCCTCTTAAGCAAATCTAAAATTCTTCCAGGAGTTCCAATAACTATCTCGCACCCTTTTAATTCAGAAATCTGTCTTCTTATATCCATTCCTCCGAAAATTTCAACACTCCTCAATTTAGTATTCTTAGAAAATTCTCTAGTTACTTTCAATATCTGATCCGCTAATTCTCTGGTCGGAGTCAAAACCAGCGCCTGCACACCCTTTCCATAAATTGTCTTCTCAATTATCCCGGAAACAAAAGCAAATGTCTTCCCGCTCCCAGTCGCCGCATTTCCAATAACATCTCTTCCTTTCAATATCAAAGGTATCGTTTCTCTCTGAATATCAGTAGGCTCTTCAAAATTCAAACTTCCAAGTACGCTTACGACTCCATCGCTCAATCCTAATTCTCTGAATTTATTCATCTTAATTAATAAAGAATTACTAATTCTCAATACTATATTCTAAAATTACTTTTTAAACCTGTGCATTTAACTCGTTTAAGAAAACCTATTGAGGCATAGGTATATACTCATAAACCTCAATATTACATCCTTCAGACCATCCCAAATGAGGATGCTCCTCCAACATTTCAACAGCACCACTCATATCTTCCGCCTGCAAAATAGAAAACCCAATATCACACTATCACTTAAAGAATTCCCAGAGCCATCAACTTTCTGTCCATTTCCTAAAGGAGAACCTATATCAACCAATCCATCTCCACATTTTTCAGCCCACTCCATCCACTTCTTCATTCCTTCCTTATGCTCCTTAGGAGTAGATTTCTTCATCTTCCAAGTATCAGCATCTGACGCACGATATATTACCATAAATTTCTTCATAAAAGAACATATAATTTACCCTATATAAACTTTATTAAAAATTTTCAACAATAAAATTACCCCACATACCATTCGCCCTATGCTGTCCGACACTGCAGTAATACTCAAATGTTCCTTTCTCATCAGCAATAAACTCAACAAAAGTCATTCCATCTGTATCCCTAACCTGCTCTGTCGCAGCATCAAATTCATCAATCTTCCAATCATGAAATCCCCCAACACTAGAAAACTCAATTCTCACTCTATCTCCCTCTTTAACTCTAATCTCCGGCTTGTCAACTCCACTCATAGTGAACTTAAAATTCTCTCCTGTCAAAATAAATGTCTTAACGTTATTACTATCTTTCTCTAAAATAACATTGCCTGTAACTCCAGAATCATTCCCGGATAAAACAAAAAATGCCCCAATTCCAACAACTAATAAAACAGCCAAAGCAATTAACAACTTACTCATAATTTTTTCTAACAAAAAGCCTTTATATATTTACTGAATTTGCACAATAACAAAAAACAAAGCAACTATTATAATCAAGAAAACTCCCAATGTATAAACAAGCAGAGAAAGAGCTTCCTTTTTCTTTCCATCAAGATACCACACAACAGGCCTGCCAAAAACTAAAGCTCCAGTAAAGGCAGCCGAAAAAACAAAAAGCATAAGCATAGCCATAGGAATAAGCACAGTGCTCTTCTCCTCTTCCAATGCCCCGTGCCCAGCAAGATAAATAAGCGACACAACAACTATCACATAAACCGCCGTTCCAAAAGCATTTAGAAGAGCATATCTTAATATTTCTCCCTTTCTCATGAAATTGTATAGTATAAGAATTAATAAATTTATCTAAACAATCACTTTTTTAAACCTGGTGTACTTCAACTGACAATGAAAAAAATAAAAAAATTATACAAATACTATTTTTGTAATGAGAAGTTTTATTTTGGAACTCTAGCAGGGTTTGGACTATTCTTAATATTAGCCTTAATAACCCATGTGATTTTGTTCCCAACAGTTCAATATTATCTTAGTCTAAATAAATCTGTTCCATTGAAAGAGATTCTATTTCTCATATCATATATCCCATTATTTATTTATTCCTACCTATCATCAGAAGACAAAATACTAAGGAAAGGATTTGTCTTTAGGTCTATAATATTATTTATAGGATTCTTTATTGGTTTCCTCTTCTCTCCGATACAATCCTAAAAACCTCTAACCGCGCAGTACCTAAGAAATCACAAAGTCACTGCATTTTACCTCGGCTTATATTCCAACTCATAGTTAAATTTTGTGAGTTGGAATACTTGAGAGAGCTTTGCTCTCTCATTGAAATCTTCAACTCTTTGAGTTGAATGAGTCAGAGATTAAAAATCTCTGAATCCGAGGTTTTCGCTGCTGGATAACTACCTTTTATTCTCCTCACTCTTCTTTAATCTAAAGTCCAAGCAAAACCTATCAGCTCCGTTCAGGAAAACAACTAATGTAGCAGACGCAAGCCCAAAATCCCTAACTCCTAATGGATTAAACCCTATTGAGAAAGCAATTCCAAACAAATGCAAAGCAAGTATTAAAGAAACAATTCTAGTATACAATCCAAGAAGCATCAAAGTTCCTAAACCTAATTCAAGAAAAGCATTCGTCATAACAAGGCCCTCTGCACTAACACCAAATGCAAGAAAAAAACCCGGAATAAATCCTGTCCAATTTCCAGGAGCCGTAACTTGCTGATAGCCAAAATAAAGAAAAACCAAACTCATAACAATCCTCAAAACCGGCTTAGAATATTTATCAAATTCCATAACAAAATAAAAACTCCAAAGCTTTTAAATTTAATTCAAAAAACACGCAAACTATATAACCCCTAAAACCTTCTAATAAAAATGATTCAAAAAAAAGAGGGTAAAATTAGTTTAAACCTTTCGCCTTCAAGCTTAAACACCTACCTCCAAAGTCCATTGCTATTCTACCTAAAATACATAGTCAAAGTTCCTGACGATACAATGGTCCCTGTTTGTTATGGCCTCTCAGGAAAAATAGTTCACAGTTGTTTAGAAAAATACGCGAAAAAACAAATATCAAAAGACTATGCATATCTGCACCTAATCTCTGAATGGGAAAAGAAAAACCTAAACTATCACAAAGATATAAAAGACAAGCCGTTAAACCAGCAAGACTATCTTTTAGCCCTAATTGAAGGATTAAAGATAATAGACTCACACAAAGACCATATTTGCGAAGAAACTATACAATTTCCATCAATAGAAAACGAAGAAATGAAAATAGGCATAAAAGGAATTATAGACCTCCAAGCAACTCAAAAATCAAATAACAAAAAAGTAATAATAGACTACAAAACAAGCAATAATATAAAACAAGGAAAAGATTTTGAACGGCAGGCGCTTTTCTATAACTATCTAATCCATAAAAAGAAGAAAATCATTCCGGAAAAGACTATTTTTCATTATTTAAAACTAAACACTCCAAAAATATATTCATTTATGCAATCTGACTTAGAGGCATTTGAAGAAGAACTTAATACTATAGCAAATAGAATCCTCAATTACGGACTGGATATAAATAAATATCCTATCGGCGACATAGACGATTTATTCAATAGCAAAAGAAAAGCCTGCGAACAAGAAGTCCAGCGCCGGATAGGCTACAGCAATATCAAAACATTCGTACAGATGAGATACTAAATCAAAAATTGTCCATGGTGCCTAACTCTCTCTTAAAAGTGGATTTTGCAACAATGCTTCCAGCATCAAAAAATTTTATAAACCCGGTTTCTTCATTATTTTTATGAAGACCAAAAAATGCCTTGAATGTAAAACTGAATTTGAAGTTAACCCTCGCGCCCGCTTCATTAGAAAATATTGCGAAGCTTGTAGTAAAAAGAGAAAGAAAATGTGGGATGAGCAATGGAAAGTCAAGTTTGAAGATTTAGACGGCGACGAAGAATAAAATCCTAACGCCCTTAGAATTGGAACGTTTTAATTTTTAGGCTACGCCCCATCCGTGAAAGATACCTTTTTGACTGGTTATTGAACCTCTGAATTATTTATCTTGAATGTGATATTGTTTGTCATGTTATTATTTAGATGAAGCTAGATTATATAATTTTCTGTTTGTCCTTTGTATTTGAGATTGGATAAATACTTAAACCTATTATATTTTTATTTTATGTGATGGGAAATAAGATAACAGAACATGCTAGTAAAGGAATGGAAGAATTTGATTTAGCATGGAAAGAATATTTTAAGGGAAAACCAAGACCAAAAAACGATAAACAAAAAAAGAAACAAATAGAAGAATTTACGCATTGGTATAATTATGAAAGAAAACAAAGCGACACAGGAAAGACTCCTGCCGAAATGTATAAAGAGATTTATGGAGAAGAACCCAAGAAGAACTCAGGTAAAATAAGCAGAATGACAAAGTTTGAATGGGACGAAGATTACAAAGAACCAGACCAATTATTGTATGAAGCCGACCAACTTTGTATAGATGGTAAATATGGAGAAGCGTTAAATAATGTCGAACAAGTTTTAGAGATAATGCCTGACGAAGAAGAACCGCTTTTATTAAAATGCCAGATTCTTCCTTACTTAGGAAGAGCAAAAGAAGCAGAAGAGATCTTAAACAGACTGGCTAAAAAAAAAAAAAAAAGTACGTACTGGCACTTTTATCAAGCAGGACTGTCTTTCTGGAACGGAAATATTGCAAATGCTATAAAATCTATCAAAGAAGCCGTAAAAAAAGAGCCAGATAATTTTGATGTTTTAGCAAGCTGTGCCCAATATCTCTATTTAGACATGGATGACTCGTATAAAGATTATTTAGAGAGAGCTAGAGAAATTGATGCAAAAAGGATGAAGAATTTTGAGAAAAAGCATTGGATTAATCGAAAAGAGCTAATCAAGGGCCCATTTTTAGTTTCAACATTAGACACGATTAATGAACTTTTAGAAAAAAACAAAACAAACGAGGTTAGAAAGAACATATCCTTTCTAATTAAATATAAAAAAGATCTTCCAAAAGATGCTGTTGATATGATTCTAGGACTAGAAGTTGAAAGTTACTTTGTGGACAAAGATCTAAAAAATGCAGAAAGTAAAATTGATGCTCTCATTAACCGAAATAAAAATAATCCACATGCTTACTTTTACAAAGCACAATTATTGTTTGAGAAGTCTGATCTAGGAAATGCGTTAGATTCAATAGATCAATGTCTCGAAATTGCTGAAAATAAGATTCCACATCCTGACTTTTATTTCCTAAAATCTCAAATCCTGAAGAAGCTAGATAGTGATGAATATATTTATTATGAGAATAAAGCAAAGGAGTTATACAAATGTATAGAAAAGATTGGCGAGTTTATTGGCGATATTGAGAATGATCGATAGGCAAAAATAATAAGGCTCACCATCCTGACGACTTGAAATCCTCCGGATGGCTACTTTAATTATGACAATGAGTCCTCACCCGTTGAAACTCTTTGGGTTACAAGTTTTACAGAGAGACCAATAATGTCGCTCAGATAATTAGGTTAATATAATTTTCTTACAATTCAAGGGAAGTTACAAAGCTTCTCGTAAATATCAGAAGCGTCACTAATATTTCCATTTGCTTTATTTAGTGCTTCCCGCCAAAATTCATTTCTTACTTCCTTAACTTCTTTCATGGTTTGTATTCTTTGTTTCTTGCTTACTGAAAATACGTAGGCTTTTTCAAATTTTGAGATATTCATTTTTACTCCAAAACTATATTTCCATTTTTATCAAAAACAGTGAGGAAAACATGTTTTCTTTCACCCATTCCTTCAAGCACTATATCATAACCTCTGCTCTGCCATTCATAGGCTTCCCAAAATTCATGTTCACAGCCCATACAATTTGGTATCATTTTATGTTTTTTCCAAATAGGCAATATTTTTATTTACGCTAACAAACAAATCAAAACCATTAAATTCCAGAAAATCCATACCAATCAGGGTTGGGATTCTTGTTGCATTGTTCAACTTTTCTTGACCTTCTTTTCTAAGTTTGGGAACATCTGCAACAAGAAAAGGCTTCTCAAAATTGTTTGGGTTTCCATCAGAATCTCTAATTGAGAACATAAACTTGTTCATTATCAGCATTGGTGTCCTCCCTTTTCCCAGTCCTGTCAAAGGAATTGTGCTTTCCAGATTAGTAAAGGGGATGTTTAATTTTATAGCATCTCCTGCTGAGATAATCGTTTTGGGAGAGCCGGTATCAATTACTGCTTCAATCCTTCCAAAAGACCGGGGTTGCCTTGAAAAAATAGGAAGAACTATCCTTATAGCTCCCTGTAAATTTCTTATCTCTAAGTTAAACCTCATTTTAATAAAGAATAATTTCGCCTTTGTCTGGGATATATTCTATAAGAACTCTGCTGGGATCAATACCCCTATCTCTTATTTCGTTCAATAGTTTTTCAAATTCGTCGCCAATGGCAATAATCTGCTTGTCTTTTATAGCTACAAATTTTCTTGCATATTTCTGGCTAAACTCCAGACTCTTTTCAGAGACGAAATTAGAGTCGGCTTCTAATTCATTAAATTCCTGGATTAGTTCTTGTTCTGTCATATTTTATGGAGAATGTAGCAGCTTATAAAATTATCGGAAAATATAGGGTAAGGGCGTCCGTCTATCCTACTAACCATGTCAAGCGTGGGGTTCGTCAGGTCGCGTTCCCC
>CAZVKQ010000009.1:0-428 GCA_964626985.1 Candidatus Woesearchaeota archaeon
TGATCAGATCGTTCTCAGGAAACTATGGGCTTTAGCCCATAGAGGACGTCATATTAATGATAGAAGACGCTCCATTGATTGTCCTGGAATGTGCTGAGGCGGGAATAAAAACGCTCCTCTTTGACAAACCCTGGAACCAATCTGTCTCACATTCTGATATAATTAGAGTTCACAACTGGCAGGAAGCCCTAAATGCCGCCATAAATCAAAAGACTTATAAACCCTAGATGTAACTACTTTCTTATGACATTTAACAACTATAAGCAATACAAGTGGTTTTTCACTTCTTCAGGAAAACTCGTAGTCGGAGGCAAATCAGCTCTTCAAAACGACGAGCTGTTAAAAAGAATTAAATCCTCAAAACAAGAATTTATAGTAATGCACACATCAGAGCCAGGCTCTCCATTTACAGTAATCATAGAAGACCC
>CAZVKQ010000009.1:438-11391 GCA_964626985.1 Candidatus Woesearchaeota archaeon
GTTTCTCAAGCAGACTTAAATGAAACAGCAGTATTCACAGGATGTTTCTCAAGAGCATGGCGTTCCAACAAACCAAAGACAACAGTAGATATATTCAAGGCTTCACAACTATCAAAGCCAAGTACAGCAAAAACAGGAACCTGGCACGTAATGGGAAAAATCAAACATCAAGAAGTTCCATTATTTCTGGTTCTAACAAAACAAAAACAAATCTTAAGAGCTGTCCCGGAATCAATAACAAATAAATCAGAGATACTTCTAAAAATAATGCCGGGAAAGAAAGATAAGATGGAAATGCTCCAGGAAATAAAAGAAGCCCTAAAACAAAAATTCACAGACGAAGACATCTTATCGGCTCTTCCAGCAGGAGGAGTAGAAATCTCTCCAATCAAAGAAGTAAAGAAACAAATAAAAAAGAAAAAGTCAAGCTCAAAGAAGAAAACTACAAAAAAGAGGAAGTAAATGGCAGAATATAGAATCGCTTCTTTCCAGATAGGAAAGAATGGCCTCACAGAAGGAGTTTTAGAATCTTTAGATTTAATCCTAAAAAACCACAAGCAAGTTAGAGTTTCAATTTTAAAATCAGCAACACGAGACAGAGAAGAGATAAAATCCTTCGCAGAACAAATTCAAGAAAAACTAAAAACTCCTGTAACGACAAGAATACTCGGATATACAATTATTGTTATAAGGAACAAATAACAAACAACAAGATTTAAAACTTCAACTCCAACGGGGTTGAATGAGTTAAAGACCTCAACAGAATATCTCTCTTGACGGTTTGGCAATGCAAATCTTTAAATCTGAAGCTTTGTCAAAGCGAAGATTAAAGATTTGCTAATGCAAATCTTTAAAAGCCCTTATCTCAAATATCTAATATGGTAGATATAAGAACAATCAAACCAGATAAATATAACAAGGAATTAGCAGAAACTCTGAAGAAAATTCCAGAGTTCAAACAGCCTGAATGGTCTCTCTTTGTGAAAACATCATCTTCAAAAGAAAGACCCACTCAAGATAAAGATTTCTGGTATAAAAGAGCAGCTTCAATTCTAAGGCAAATCTACATCAAGGGAATTGTTGGAACAAACAGATTAAGAACAAGATACGGCTCAAGAAAAAGCCGCGGAGTAAAGCCCTCAAAGTTTCAAAAAGCAGGCGGAAAAATAATCAGGACAATTCTTCAGCAGGCAGAATCAGCCCAGCTTATAGAAAAAGTCAAAGGCAGAAAATCAGGCAGACAGTTAACACCAAAAGGAAAAGAACTATTAGAATCAATTAAATTGTCTGGTGAAAAATGACGCATAACTACCCAAAAAAAGTCAAACTATCAGTACACACAAGAAGAACAAAATGGGCGCCGTTCTGGGTAGTTATAAAAAAATTCGGGCTCGGTAAAAGAGTCCATCCTTCTTCAGTCACAGCCCAAAGAAGACACTGGCGCAGGACAAAACTAAAAATTAAGCCAAGGAGGCAGAAAAAACAGCAGTTAGGTTAAGATGAAAGCAGAAGAACATTATATGCCAGAATTAAAAAGTTGTATAGGTATATTTGAATTACTAAGGATACAGCAAATTCATGGAAGAATGAGTAAAGATATAATATACAACGGAGATATTAATAATGGTACTGACGGCGGAACAGAAATGGGAGATTTTACAATATGCGGGGCGCATACATCCCACAACGGCAATATTTTTACTATCGTCGGATCATCTCAAGGCCAAGTAAAAAACGCAAGAGCACTATTAGAAACAATCGATAAAACAGGAGCAATAGCATAAAGATGGCACAAGCACAAAAAATCCAAGCAACAGAAAGAGAATATGTTATCCCGCTAAGAAGAGAGTTCCTAAAAGTTCCTCGATATAGAAGAGGCGGACGAGCAATAAAAACAATAAAACAGTTTATAGCAAAGCACATGAAAGTTCCTGACAGAGACACATCAAAAGTAAAACTAGATGTTTATCTTAACAATGAAGTTCTGTTCAGGGGAAGAAAAAGCCCTCCAGGAAAAATAAAAGTAAGAGTAAAAAAAGATGATGACATAGTAAAAGTGAGCTTTGCAGAAACTCCCCAACATGTTAAATTTCTAAGATTAAAACACTCAAAGAAGCACAAAGCTCCAGAGAAGAAGCCGGCTCCAGCTCCTGCAAAGCCAACAGCCGAACAGCCATTATCAACACAAGCTAAAGAACAGACTCCAGAACAAAAAAAAGAGGAGAAAGAAAAAGAGCAGTCAGTAGCGCAGTTAAGAGAGAAGCAAGCCCATCAGCAGGCAAGAGCTGAAAAGCACATAGTTAAAGGTGCAGGCCCGCAAGTCCAGAGAAAAGCTCTGAAAAAATAATCATTTCAGTGATTTCCTAGATTGTGTCTCATTTTTTACAGCCCCAAAAAATTATACACCAGAATATAGGCACAAATTTATAAATTATTTATTTATCTAATATCATGCAAGCCCTGAAAAAAGAAATCCGCTCAGTTGCAAACCCAGAAAAAGCAAAAATCCTAAAAAATTTCTTCAAAACAGGAAAAGGAGAATATGGCGAAGGCGATTTATTTCTCGGAATCACAGTTCCACAATCAAGAAAAATAGCTATAAAACACTCTTCTCTGCCTCTCTCTCAAATTGAGAAACTTCTCAAATCTCCAATTCACGAAGAAAGACTAATTGCTCTTCTAATTCTAGTTAACAATTACAATGAAAACAAGGAGGAAATATTCAACTTCTATATAAATAACATAAAAAAGATAAACAACTGGGACTTAGTAGATTTAACAGCAGATAAAATTCTGGGAGCCCATTTGATAGATAAAGACAAGTCAATCCTATACAAACTCTCTCGCTCCCAAAATCTCTGGGAAAGGAGAATATCAATCATAGCAACATTCCATTTTATTAAAAACAATCAATTTGAAGAAACTCTAAAAATAGCAGAATTGCTATTAAAAGACAAGCACGACTTAATTCACAAGGCAGTCGGCTGGATGCTTAGAGAAATCGGCAAGAGAGATTTAAAAATAGAAGAGCAGTTTCTAAAACAACATCATAAAGAAATGCCAAGAACAATGCTAAGATACGCGATTGAAAAATTCCCAGAAGAAAAAAGACAAGACTATCTCAAAGGAGAATTATGGACAGATTACTTTGGAGCATTAAAGGGAATAGGCCCATTTATAAAAGAGGACAGAATGAAAGGACAACTCGACTAATGAAATATTTTAAAAACTTTAAAGAAGCCATATTATTATGACTCAAAATCTTAACTTCGCATTCATAAACATAGACAAGCCATCAGGCCCAACTTCATTCCAAGTTTCAAATTTTATAAGAAGAGAATTAAACTTAAAAAAAACATCTCACTTAGGAACATTAGATCCTAAAGTAACAGGAGTCCTTCCAATAGCATTAGGGAGGGCTTGCAGACTTAGTGAAATTTTCATGCACAAAGACAAAACTTACGTAGGAATAATGAGACTACACAACGACATTTCTTTAAATGAATTAAAAAAACAGATAAAGGATTTTATAGGAACAATCACTCAAATCCCCCCAATAAGATCAAGAGTAAAAAGAGCGCCAAGACAAAGAACAGTCCATACTTTCAAAATCTTGGAAAAACAAGGCCAAGATGTCTTATTTGAAACAAAAGTCCAGGCAGGAACATATATTAGAAAACTCATATCAGATTTAGGAGAAAAAATAGGAGGGGCTCATATGTTGGAGTTGAGAAGAACTCAAGCAGGGCTGTTTTCAGAAGAGCAGTCAATAAACCTTTATGAATTTGAAAAAGCATTGCCAAATAATGAACTAAATAAAATCATTATCCCAGCAGAAGAATTAATAAAACAAACTTTAGAGACAGTTCAAATAAATCCCCTCTCTCTAAAAAAAGTTCTTACAGGAAAACCCTTGACAAAAGAAGATGTAAAATTACAGCCCAAAAATGAAACTTTCGCCCTCTTCAATAAAGAGCAATTCATAGGAATATATCACAAAGTCTTAGAAGAAAAAAATCCCTCCTTTGTAGCCCGCCCAAATTTTATTTATAATTAAATTTTTTAATATTCATCATAAAAAATACCAATGTACATAGAAGAACAAATAGCCCCAAATGAATTAACAGCAACAATAGAACAGCTTAGAGGCTTCCCAAACTCTCAAAGACTTTGCAGAGAATTGCTTAACCAAGCAAGAGAGATAATAGCAAGAAGGGGCTTACTAGGTTCACTTTCAATATCAAAAGAGAGATTTATTTATTATAACTATTGGAAAACAAATTTAATATTTTATTATAAACAATACAATTTCTCTAATAAGGAGCTATTAAGAGTATTCTACGCGCCAAATGTCCAAGATTCAACAATAATTCAAATAAATTCTCTTAGAGGACACAATATTAAAAGAGAAATGCAGGAGAATCCTTGGGAGCAGGTACATAATATGTTAGACCAAAATCAACGAAGACTATCCAAAGCCCTTAGAACATTTATTAAGGAAGTATACTCTTTTAATCCAACACAAATAACAATAACAGAGGAAAAAACTAGAACCTATGATTTCTAATACCTTCTCCGCCCAATAATCTTCAAAAAAATCTGCCCCATCACTCCCCAAATAATAAACAAAATAAACACCAATCCAACAATAAGGCCAACACTCTTGGTAATATCAAACACAAGATAAATACCACTCCCAACAAGCCACGCCAGAGGAATAAAAATAGTCATCCAAATAAGAGTTGCAATAGTTGTATATTTCATAAACTTCCAAAACTTCATCCCATGAAAGCTAACATAAAAAATCCCCCAAGTCCTCAAGCCGTAAAACATCTTCGTCAAAATATATGCGTGCAATTTAGTCGGCGGAGGAAACTTGCTGAATCTGCTATTTCTTAAAGCGTCCTTCCTAAACTTAGAAAACCTGCTCGCCGCCTTAAACAACGGTTTAATCCTAATAAAATAAAACCAGAAAATATCAGAAGCAATAATTCCTAAAAAACCAAAAACAAAGAGCACGAAAATAGAAATATCCCCTCTAGCAGTAACAGCAGTAGTTATAGCGAGAAACTCTTCGTATATAAAACCTGCTACAAAAGCCGTAACAAACTGATAAGAACTTATAAAATCAACAACAGCTCTAAACAATTCCAATAAACCATTCATAATTAGATTTAAAATATCTAAATATTTAAACCTAACATGAGGACATTCATCTATTACTCATCATCAGCGCCGACATCTGGCTCAAAAATAAAAGAAGACTTAATGCAGTCAGGAAGATTAGACATAGCAATCCATACAATAATTGCATCTTTCTTTCTTTCACATTCAATAAGAGAAGATGTTGAATTGCATTTAATCTTTGACGGAGCGCCAGACCCTTCAAAGCATCTAATCTTTAAGCCAGAAACAAAAGGCGAAACAGGCAAAGATAAAATATACCTAAACAAAAAAGACATAGCAAAAATAATTAAAAAAATGCTCTACAAATATAAGCCGGGAGAAAAAACAGAAGTCTTTCAAGGCTACTTCATAGAAAAAAAGCCCTTAAATGTTTTAATAAAAGAAATAGTCTCTAAAAGAAAAACAATTTACATCCTAGACAAAAATGGAGAAAACATCAGAAAGGTCAATATAGAAGAAGACCCTATCTTCCTTTTAGGTGACCATAACGGAATACCATCATTCAAAAAAGAATTAAAGCGTTTCCGCCCTTCAATAAAACCAATATCTATAGGCCCCAAAACATATTTTGCCTCTCAGACAGTAGCAATCGTCAATAATGAGCTGGATATTAGGGAATTATAGAACAACAATTCTTAAATACGCACCGTCTCTCAAAAATCAATGGCAAAGGGAGTCGCAATAAGCTTCAAATCCTACGAGGAGACAATCCCAAAGCTTCTCAACTTAATAAAAGTAGAATCAGAATTAAAGAAATACGACAAAATTGTCTTAAAGCCCTGTCTTACGCACACAGAATACCCCCAATTAAAAGAATCCCTTGGAACAAACACAAAATTTGTTGAAGAAGTTCTTAAATACATTATAAAGCATAAAAATCCAGTAACAGAAGTCCTAATAGCAGAAGGCTCAGACGGCTTTGAAACAGAAGAGCTTTTTGAATCCTATGGCTATAAACAGTTAGCAGAAAAATATCCTATAGGGCTAATAGATTTAAACAATACAGAAACACAAGAAATAATAAGAGACGACTTCCTAAGGTTTGAAGAAATAAAATATCCAAAAATTCTCATGGAGAGTTTCGTTATCTCTCTTCCAAAGCTGTCAGAAGACTCTGAAACAGAAATAGCCGGCTCTCTTTCAAATATGCTCGGCGCATTTCCATCAAAGCACTACAAAGGTTTTTTTTCAAGAACAAAAACAAAAATTAGAAAATGGCCGATTAAATACTCAATTCATGACATATCAAAGTGCAAGCTTCCAAATTTAGCAATAATAGACGCATCAGAGCAGGGCAAGGTCCTATCAGGCCAGCCGTTGGCAATGGACAACCAAGCCGCAAAACTCCTCAACAAAGACCCCAAATCAATCGCTCATCTAAAACTCCTCAACGAATCCTTTAACAAGCAGGAAGAATAACCAAACAGTAAACTATATTAATCCTCCTCAATAAATCTACCAATGAAAAAAGCAGTTAAACTTCTAATCAACGGGACAGTACAGGGAATCTTTTTTAGGCAGTACATAAAAGAGCAGGCAGAGAAAAACAATGTAAAAGGTTTTGTAAGAAATCTCCAAGACGGCAGGGTAGAAGCTTTCCTTGAAGGCAACTCTGATGAAGTAGACAAAATGATATCAATAGCAGAGAGAGGCCCCCAGCACGCCCAGATAAGAAACGTAGAGCAAAAAGAAGAAAAATTCCAAGGCCTGAAAGACTTCAAGATATTGAGAATCTAATCCTTAAAACAAAAATCTATTTAAAACTGCTTATTCTAATTCAACAATGGGAAGACAAGACCAAATTATAACAGAACGGCTAAGAAGAATAAAAGAGCTAAAAGCCCAGGGAATAAACCCTTATCCAAATAAATACGAAGCAAAAAACAAAGCTCAAGAGCTCCATGAAAAATACAAGAAGCTTAAACAGGAAGAAGAAACAAAAGACAAGGCAAGAGTAGCAGGAAGATTAATGTCTTTCCGAGATTTAGGGAAAATATCCTTCGGAACACTTCTTGACTCAACAGGAAAAATTCAGATAATCTCAAAATCTCCTGAAACTCCAGACGAAACGCAGGAATTTCTAAAAAAATACATTGACGCAGGAGATTTTGTAGGCATAGAAGGCACAGTAGCAAAAACAAAAAGAGGAGAGCTTTCAATAGCAGTAAAAAAAGCCGAGCTTCTCTCAAAAGCAATTCTTCCTCTCCCGGAAAAATGGCACGGTCTCAAAGACGAAGAAGAAAGATACAGAAAAAGATACTTAGATATTTTAATGAAACCTGAAGTAAAAGAGATTTTCATAAGAAAAGATAAATTCTGGCAGGCAATAAGAAACTTTCTTTTAGAAAGGGGATTCATAGAAGTCCAAACCCCTGTTTTAGAAACATCTGCGGGCGGAGCAGCAGCAACACCTTTCAAAACACATCACAATGCTCTAGACATAGAAGTTTATCTAAGAATTTCAATGGGCGAGCTCTGGCAAAAAAAGCTAATGGTCGCAGGTTTTGAAAAAACATTTGAAATAGGAAGGCAATTTAGAAACGAAGGAATGGACGCCGAGCATCTCCAAGACTACTCTCAAATGGAATTTTATTGGGCATACGCAAACTACGAGGACGGAATAGAATTAGTAAAGCAACTTTACAAGGAAATAGCAAAAAAAGTTTACGGAACATACGAATTCAAAAGAAACAATCATAAATTCAACTTAGCAGACGAATGGAAAATAATAGATTACGCAGAGGAAATAAAAAAACAAACCTCCATTGACATCTGGGAAGCATCAAATGAAGAAATTGAGAAAGCCCTTGACAAATTAAAAGAGCCATACGAGCTAAACTCAGAAAGACCCAGATTATTAGATACTCTCTGGAAATATTGCAGAAGAAAGATCTCAGGTCCTGCCTTCCTTACCGGCCAGCCGGTTGAAGTATCTCCATTAGCAAAAAGAAATTCTCAAGACAGAAGAAAAGTAGAGCAGTTTCAGGTTATTCTTGCAGGAAGCGAGATGGGCAATGGCTACTCTGAACTGAACGACCCAATTGATCAGGAGTCAAGATTTCAGGAGCAGAGAAGGCTGGCAGAATCAGGCCAATCAGACACCCATCCCCACGATGCAGAATTCATAGAAGCCCTAAAATACGGAATGCCCCCGACTTGCGGTTTCGGCCTCTCCGAAAGGCTCTTCTCATTCCTTGAAGGAAAGCCAATAAGAGAAACAACTCTTTTTCCTTTAATGAGGCCGGATAAAAATTAAAAGGAGGAAAAATGACAAATCTGATAATAAAAAGCAAAGTTAAGTCAGCAGTTCCAGAGTTGGCAGTTGCAAGCGATGTCCCGCAGGCGCTCAATGAAAAAGTCCTAAAAATTTTGGAAGAAGCCTCAAAAAGGGCAAAGCTAAACGGCCGCAGGACGCTCCAGTCAAGAGACTTATAATTTATTTTAAAACTAATTAAAAAAGAATAAAATGCCAAACAACAAAGCAAAGGGCTCCAAAGCCGAAAGAGAACTTGTAGCCCTCTTCACAGAGCACGGATGGCGAGCAGTAAGAGTAGCAGGCTCTGGAATTGGAGAAGAATCGCCCTGCGATTTAATCGCCGCGAAAACAAATAGAAAGGGCTTCGCAATAGAAGCAAAGTCATCAAAAAAAACAACAATCTATATAACAAAATCCCAGATACATGACTTCATTTTATTCTCTTATTTAATAGGATTAAAGCCAGTAATAGCGACGCGCTTCAACAGAGAAGGCTGGCTCTTCTTCTCTCCAAAATATCTAAAAGACACAGGCAAGTATTTTGCAATATCATTAAAAAAGGCAAAAGCAAAAGGCCTAAGATTCTCGCAATTCTTTGAAAATAATATATCCATATCATAATCTAACATTGTAATCCTAACTTTCATAGCTTCCAGCAAATAAAAAAACCTTTTGTTCATTTCCTTATGCAAATGTTCAAGATGCTCCCTTGGTCTTCGCCTCAACTCTTCAACAACAGCCCCCAATTTATCTCATTGTTCAAACCGTTCAATCTCATCAACAGAATTATTAATAAGATAATGATACAATTTTCCTAAGTCACAATGATTTAATGAGCAGTAACCCCTGCAATCAACTCTCAGCAAACCCTTAAGATTCATAAAATATCTAATTCACAATTAAATAACTATTTTTTGCTACTCGCCTTTTTAATAAACTTCTCATAGCCCTTTCTAAATCCTGGCTCGCCAACCCAATTTACATTTGGTCCGCAGTCTCCCAAGTTTGTGCAAATCCCTGCGTGTCGCGCCTCCCAATTTTCCGTCAAGCACTCGCAATTATCAATGCATTTCTCATCTCCAATCAAGCCCTTCTCAAAAGTCACAACACAGCCGGCATTCCCCTGATTGCAGACATTTTTCGCCTCCTCGCCTTCCCAGAAAGTCAAGCCGGGCGAGTTTTTAGGAACACAAACCCCTCCTCTGCTTTTGTTAATAAAAGCAACATTAAACTGTCCTTCCTGCCAAATACAATCTCTCCTGTCAATATTCTCGCAGTCTAACTTGTCAACTTGAGCAGTGCAGTCCTGCCATCTATTTACTCTGCAGGCTGCCTGCGAAAATTCCTGCCCAAGCGCTTCAATGGAATCCTCAACACACTCTTCCTGCCTGAAACTCGCACAAGATTCTACAACCTCTTCTCCATTTATGCACAAATGCCTGAAAAACCCGCTTCCAACAGCATTCGTCCCATCGTCTATATTTCCTGCGTCATTATAAACACACCAGCTCTCTCCATGCCTATAATTATTTCCGTTGCTGGTCTTTGGGCAGTTCAAATCAGCACAAATATAATCTCCATAACTAGGATTCCCTCCAGCATTATCCTTGTCCCTGCAAAAACTCCCCAATAAATAATTACAGTTCCCGCAGGAAGCAGAACCCCCATTAGCATTATTTGGATTACAGCTCTCTGATTTATCTCTCACATTAGCCCAATAATCCTTGTCATTCACTTTTGAAGCATCATAAATATTTGCAGGATTTCCGCAGCTATCAACGAAATAAACCTCATCTTTTCCAGAAGAACAAATAGTATTTCTAGTAGGCCCGCAATTCGTTCCAAGTTCTTCAGCACTGCACAATTTCCCCTCAAAAAACTCTCCAACAGCGCCTTTCACATCATCTCCTCCAATTCCTTGAGAACATTCGGCCCGAGTAGTAAATTTGCAGGTTCTCTCAAATTCAAAATCAAAAACACAAGCACCCTTATCCTGATTTTGAACACTTAAAACGCATTGCACTTCATCTCTAATCCCGGAATTAAAGTTAGTCTTCAAACCCAAAAAACCGCTCAATTTCTTGCATCTAACTAATGTAACAAAAGCCGCTTGGTCTCCAAGAGTACAGCATCCTAATTCACATTGCGGAGGCTTTTCTTCAGCCCAAATCCCGTCGTTTTCATTGCAGACTAACTGGGGCGTATTGTCAGCGCAAGTTCCCTCGCTTGAATCATAGCAAAATCCCGGCTTGCAGAATGAAGTACTCTCGCAGGCAGTCGGAACCTGTCTTGAATCAGCAGCACATTCTTCAGCAGGAACATCTTGGCAGAAAAGCCCGCTTTGAGTTTTCTCACAGCAAATAGTTGCTTCAATACTATTTACTTGAGGATTTTCATTGACAGCCGCGCTCGCGCCAGCTATCAACAACATAAATACAAACAAGCATATAAATTCAATTTTCATTCTAATCCATACCCTGCAGGCCAAACCAAGCTCCGCGAGGCAAATG
>CAZVKQ010000009.1:11491-17566 GCA_964626985.1 Candidatus Woesearchaeota archaeon
AATTTTCATTCTAATCCATACCCTGCAGGCCAAACCAAGCTCCGCGAGGCAAATGCAAATTCCTCTCTCGTATTAACATCACTTAACTTATAAATTGTGCTTCCGTCCTGCAGTTTATTCTTCTCAATTTTCAAATCAGGATAATACTGCAAATATAAAGAAGTCTCTGAATCTCCAAACTCTGACTCAAATTCAACAATACTCTGTGCAGTCATCAGCAAATCATACATCTCGCTGTCTACCTCAACACTAAAGTCTCTAAATGTCTGCGTGTTCTCTTTAGTAATCGTCATTGGAGCCAAAAACTCAACTCTTATTTTCCCGGGAATCAGGGAAACCTGTGAATTAACAGAAGAGGCAGAAACACTATATCCTCTGCTTTCATATTCTGTCTTCAGAGCTTGAGCGCATTCATTCGCTTTAGGCACTATCATATCACCTAATTCTTTCTCAAAATGATTCTTAATCATTGGTTGTTGTACAACACAAGTTTCATAATTCCCAGAGTTATAACATAGATATTTTATCTTAACTCCTCCATTTAATATAAAACCTTCTGGATTTCTATATCCTCCCTGTGAAGCCAGTAGCTCAACTCCGGCCCTCAAATCATCATCAATACAATCAGCCAAATAAGCATTCGGCGAAAACTCTCCAGCAGTTATAGTCGTCCTAATATCGGGAAAAAGGAAAATAACTAACAAAATGCCGACTATCACAATCGCCACAATCACGTATATTGCAACCTGCCCCCTTCTTGCGAAGCAAAACCCATAACTTTCCCCAGGATTTTCTAAAGCCTCCTGTCCTCTCTTTTCCATGATTATCTTAGAACAAAGTCATTTATAATTTTAACTCTTCTCTAATTTCTTCAAATAAGCCCGAGCATTAATTCTAAATCTCTTTCCAGATCCAAACTTTCTTCTAAAAATTTCTTTACTAGATTTCATCTGACTTTCTATAATGATCTTTTGCTGTCTAAAAAATCTATTATCCTCTCTCAATTTAAGAGCATACAACTCTACATAATCTACATCATTTAAGGGTTTCATTTCATCTCCTCTTTAATAATAGGTTCAAACTCTTTAAACTTTTCCTCTTCAATTAATTTAGAAAAAAAGTTCTCAGATGCTTAGCATCCTTCAAATCTTTATCTCCTTTTAAAATAATCTCCTTATACAATATCTCAAATTCAATTGGAGGAATCTTAAACTCAAAATCTTCAATCCTAATCTTCTGCGGATGATTAAACTCAAACCATTTTGCCTTCCTGCCCTCATCAATTGAAATAAATTCAACATTGGGGAAGAAAGTATCTTTCTCTGCAAATCTTATATTTTCTTTTCACCCAATGTACTCGTAAACTTCATTAACGCCCCCTCCCCGATAGCACCAAAATCCACCCTTATTTAATTCATAAAAAAATTCAGAGAAAACCTTTTTGTCCATTAAAGGAACTAAAATATCAATATCTTCTATCGCTCTTGTTCTTCCGCTTGCTATACTAACATAACCGCTCACAACAAGATAATCAGAATAATCCTTCAAAACCCTAAGAAACCTCTTCAAAAACAGGTCCAGTTCAGTCAATCCTCTTTGCACAACAATAACATCTCTCTCAATAACATAACCTTTCTCAACCATTATTAAAAACACTATTAGAAGTTTATAATTATTATGTTGATAAGGACTATATCCCTCCCCTCACAATAACACCACAAGCCCCCCCAGTATTTTCAAACCTATCTTTGCATTTAACATAATGCGTCAAACTAGCATCAAAAGAAGAGCTATGCCTTAAATTACCCCCGGACATTAACACTATCTCGTTAGAAGAAAAATCAAAACTACAGCTATTCAAAGAGTAAGCACATTCACTATCTTCATTAGTTATAACAATCAAACTCCCTTTATCGTTATAAACTCTTGTTATTATTGGAGGGGTTGTATCTAATTCTATGTTGAAAACGACTATTTCCTCTGCGAAATTCCCTGCAACGTCCTCACATCTTATTGGGAGAGTGTATTCACCGGCTAAAAAGCTCTGGAATGGCTGCTTGTGAATTGTTCCAAGAGTTTCCTTGAATCCTATATAAGAATTTCCTATTAAATAGGAACACTCCGCCTTTCCATCAACTCCTCCAGAGGTTTTTACCTCAACATTAACTGTTACTGGCTCAACTCCTGCAACAATATTTTTATCTTCTGGCTTTATATAATCAATCTTTAAATTTTCCTTGCTTCTCTTATAATTTATTGGATAGCTTTGCGTATTAACATTTCTTTCTGTTGCATTCTCTGCTTTCCACGGCTGGTCTAAACAGCGCACATAGAATTTATTTTCTTCTTTTGTTATGGGCAGTGTTCCCTCGCATCTCCATCCCTGCAATTCCATATCTTCAATATCTTTGAAGCATTCTAAATTATTCTCCATTTGTTCATAATCCTTGTCTTGCTCACTGTATTTGCATTCCGATGGCTCATTAGTCCAAACATCAACATCAACTGATTCAGCGTCAAATCTTAAGTGCTCTGCTATTGGAGAGTGTGTTGTTATTATTGGAGATGTTAAGTCATCGCCCGGCTGGACACAGAAGTTAATTGCGTATTCAGGGGTATTTTTATTTCCTGATTTATCCATGCATCTAACATACAAGCTATAATCAGCCCTTCTGTTAGGGTCATAGCCAGGGAGCCCAAGACTTTCCAAGCTCGGTATAGTAAATAATTGGCTATGATTATATAAGAATAAATTTCTTGAGCCAAATTCAAATTCCATATCATCAAATTTAGAAGTATGTAAAGTATCAAACCTACACTGCCCTGGCTCGTCTAAAGCTATGCCAAAAATCAAACGCTCATATGCTTTCACACATCCATCATTCTCACTGCTTCTGATATTAACTCCTCTTTCATTCTCATTTTCATAATTAAACCCTTCTGTCAAAATATCTCTCCAGGCAGATATTCTCGGAGCGCTGACGTCATTAGGAGCAACATTCTCGCATATTTCTTCAGAAGTTCCTTCATTTAGGAATTCACATGTCTGTCCAAGTGCCTGACACGCATACCTAGAACATGGCAATCCATCTTTCCCGCACTCCTCGCATTTTGTTCCTCCTAAAGGAGCTTGCCACGGCTGACAGCTAAATGAAACCTTTACTTCTTTTGTATCACCTACTCCCAAGAACTTAAAGATTAATATCACAACAACAACAGCAATGAACAACCCCAGCCCAATTAAACCTATTCCTGAAGATAGTCCAGCGCCTATTCCTTCTCCTGCAGCAACAGAGCCAGCAGCACCAATCCCAGCCAAACCTCCCCCAACAGCTCCAGCAGCCATCAAAGCAAAAGCAACATTTTTATCTAATCCAGCCCCAATTCCCAACATCTTTATCAACAAGGCAGTAGCCGCTAAACCTATCCCTGCTCCAGCAAGAGCCCCACCAATAGCACTTAATTGGGGGGCTCCAGTAGTAACAAAGCTTGTTGGCCCAACTTGAGTTATATATGAAGTCAATCCTACCGCACCCAGATTAATACCATAGTACCCAGCAGCCGCAACCCCAACCCCAATCAACCCCCCAGTAGCCAAAGCCATTTTCGTGATAGCTTCAGTCCTATCTTCCGGCGTCTCTGCCTCCCCCAATCCTCCAGGAATCCCAAGCCCACCATAGAAATCTTCCAAGCTCCCGGCTTCTGCGAATTCCCCGCGTCGGACATCTGCATAGCCCTCTAATTCAGACAGATATCTATCGCCCAGACGAGGAGCTTTCTTTACATATCTTCCCTCGGTATTAAAGCCAAAATCTCCCTCATAGTTTACAGAAACACCACAATCTCCTAAAGACATACACAAATCATTCATTTGTTCTGTAAATATTTTCTCCTTACATTCACAATTTGCTTTACACTCCCATCCAGAAATCTCCTTCACATAAATAGCAGTGCAAGTTTGAGAAGCCAAACTACAAATTCCTTCAGCGCTTTCTCCATTCAAGCTCAAATCAAAACCAGCAGGATATTTTGGAGCACAGATATTAAATTTGAAACCAGAATCAACATTAACTTCTTTAATAAAACAATCAGGGTTTTGCTCGCACTTATTGTCCCTAACTTCTTCAGTCGCTTTTCTTTGCTGTCCCTTGCCCTCAACATTTGTATTATACTCTAAACACTGCTGCCATCTGTTTAATCTGCAAGCAGCCGAAGAAAAAGTCCCTCCCGACGCTTTATCAGTCTGTCCCTCAACACAAATCTCATTTCTATAATCAGCGCACGGCTCTGTTCTTATCTCTCCGTCTAAACATACTTGCCTGAAATGGCGCGAGCCAGGAGTATCAACACTCCTCTGTTTTCCACTAGTTCCAGTATCAACTCCAATAGTTCCCTGATAAGCACACCAGCTCTCTCCATTTTCTCTAATCTGTCCGTCAGAGTCCTCGCACCTCAAATCCCTACAGACAAAATCAATGCTTCCATCAGATAATTTCTCGGAAGAAGTTTTAGCCCCGCAGATGCTCCCGGCCAAATAATTGCAGTTCCCACAACTAGCTTGATTATCCAAAGGATCTCGCCCGCTCCCCAAAGAACAAGACTCCCCCTTGGTCAAAACCTCGCCGTTATTCCAGCTCTCTGCCTTGTTGGCAGAATAAATATTCTCTCTATTCCCGCAGGAATCAAACCAATATAATTCGTCGCGCCCTTCAACACACGAAGCACTTGCCTGTTTCTCACAATTAGTATTCAATTCAGGATTAGAACATAATTTATTTGAGAAAAAATCACCCCCAATCTCCAAACAAGAAACTTTACTAACAAACTTACAAGTCGTTTCAAACTCAAAATCAAAAACACAAGCTCCCTCTTCTTGTGATTTAGCTAAAACCAAACAAGCTAACTCTGTTTTAATTTCTGGCCTGAAATCTTTTTCTAATCCAAGCAGAGCAGATTGCCTTCTGCATTGAACATCAGAAACAAATCTCGTTTGATCCCCTAAAACACAGCATCCCTCTTTACATTGTGGAACATTCTCAAATGGGTCATCAAACCACTCTCCATCATTATCAACACAGCCAGTCCTAGGGCTTCCTGCCTGGCAAGTCCCCTCAATAGGGTCATAGCAAGTTCCTAATTTGCATTCAGAAACATCGTTTCTTCTTGCAGGAATACAAACCCCATCGCATTTGGATTCGCATTCAGAAGCAGCATATTCCTGGCAGACTTTCCCGTCTTTAGACAGCAAACAAGTATAAGCCCCTACATTCAGGTCACTGGCATCTAAAGCACTGACAAAACTTCTTTCGTTAAATATTAAACTAATTAATATTTTATACAGCTTTAATTTGTCTTTAGATTTCTCCCCATAAATAATTTCCTGTCCATTAACATTCAATGAGTTCTGATGAATTATATAACTAAATGCAAACGTCATTCCTATTAGCAAAAGAATTTCAAAATAACTAACAGCCCTCTTTTTTCTCATATTCCCGGCGGTATTGCACAACCTCTTATAGCTATATTTATTTCCTTACGAGTATTCTTATCTTTAATAGTATAAATAGAAGTTGAATCACTCAATGTAAATACCTTAATGTCAAACCTTGGATATAAAATCATATACCCTACATATTCAAAATAACAATACTTAGCTTCCTGCGACGCGATTTCAATCGCAACATTAGTTAAATCATAAACAGGATTTATAATTTCAACATCAAATCTCTCAAAACTCTGCGATTCTCCTTTCCTATTAATATTAACCTCTCTCTCAATTCCCAAGAAGATTCTATCAGGCGCTAAAGAAACGCTAAGCTCCATAACTCCAAGAGAAACCTCTCCATTCCTAGATTCAATCTCACTTTTCCATTCAGCAAAACACCCTTCAATTCTCGGCTCAACATAATTTTTAATCTCGTCGCGAATTTCATTAATTAACATTGGATGCTGATTTACACAGCTTTCATAGTTCCCGATATTCTCGCACAAATATTCAACTTCAATATCATTGTAAACCTTAAAGTTCTTAGGCTCTAAGAATCCGCCGTGAGGAAGCATAATATCAACAGCATC
>CAZVKQ010000010.1:0-16824 GCA_964626985.1 Candidatus Woesearchaeota archaeon
AGCGGGGGTGGGATTTGAACCGCACGACCTCGAGGTTACCCATAAACCTTTTAGGTTTTTGGGGATTAAGATCCCCAATCTTAATATGGGCCTCGCGAGCACTCCAGACTGCTCTACCCCGCTATAATTATAAGGATATAATTACTCTTTTAAACCTTGTCATTAAGTCAATATCATAAAGCTTATAAGTGTTATTTTATCAATACATCTAGCCCGGATGGCCCAGCGGTTACGGCGTCGGATTGCTAATCCGATTTCCTCACGGATTCCCAGGTTCAAATCCTGGTCCGGGCGTTTACCCAAATAAAAATGAGTCAATTAATTCTCGGCATAGACGACGCAGGCAGAGGCCCAATAATAGGGCCAATGGTTTTAGCAGGCGTCCTAGTAACAGAAGAACAGCAATCCAAATTAAAAAAAGAAGGCGTAAAAGATTCTAAAGTTCTGGAACATAAAAAAAGAATCTCTTTAGCAAAAATAATCCAAAAAAACTCAATTGACTACAAAGTAATTTTAATCCCTCCATCTGAAATAGACAAAGCAGTTGACTCTGGCTACAATCTAAATACATTAGAAGCAGAAAAAATGGCTGAAATAATAAACTCAATAAATGTCAACGGCCCACGAAACAAAAGAATAAAAGTAATAGTTGACTGCCCTTCTCCCAACATCCCTGTCTGGACAAACACTTTAAAAAAATTCATAGAACATAAAGATAATTTAGATATAAAATGCGAGCACAAAGCAGACGTTAATCATCCGTCTGTTTCAGCCGCCTCAATAATGGCAAAAGTTGCAAGAGAGGAAGAAATAGCAGAAATCAAAAAGAATTTCGGAGAAGTTGGCTCTGGCTACGCAGCTGATCCAATAACAATTGAATTTCTGGAAAAAAACGGGCACGACCCTAAAAATGAATCTTTATTTAGAAAATCCTGGGCAACCTGGAAAATATACAAAGCAAAAAAAGAGCAGAAAAAGCTCGGAGATTTCTAATTAATTATAGCAAGAGACCTTAATAATTCTCCATTATTTTTCAAGTTAAATCTCTTCTTCCCAAAATCCTTCCAAGCATCTTTCCTCTTCAAAGAATTAAAAATATTAAATTCCTGTGCGCTTCCAATCTTATCCAGTTCCCTCCAAGAAATAGGCATAGCCACACTAGCACCCTCGCGAGCCCTCACAGAATAAGGAGAAATAGCCAATTGAGCATAACTATTTCTTAAAATATCAATGAAGACGCGCCCCTCCCTCTTATTCTTTCTCGGCTCTAATGTAGTTTTATTGCCCATCTTATTATTAACTTTTAAGGCAATTCTTCTAGCAAATTCCTGCGCTTCATCAAAGCTGATATTCTGTTTTATAGGCACAACAACATGTAGACCCTTAGACCCTGTTGTCATAACATAACTCTTAGCTCCAACTTCCTCTAATTCTCTCCTCAAAATAAAGGCAACTTCTCTCAAAATATTAAACTTTCCAGCATCAGCATCTAAATCAAATATAATCTTATCCGGCCTTTCAAGATTTTTTAAATTAGATAAAAACAAATGGAACTCAATAGCGTCCTGATTAACAAGATAAATCAAGCTCTCTTTGTTATTAATTACTATCTGCTCAACAAAGCCATCTTTCTTCTTTACTCTAACTCTCTTAATCCAAAATGGAAAATAATCCCCGACATTCTTCTGATAAAATCCCTCTTTGCCTATTCCATCAACAAACCTCTTCAAAGCAGCAGGCCTGTCTTCTAAATAAGGAAACATCTTTCCAGCAATGCGAGAATAATAATCAATCAGCTCTCTCTTCCTAATCTTTGATTTAGGAAACAATATCTTATCAAGATGGCTAAGTTCAACTTCTTTTTTCATTATTTTATTAATGAAAGTAGATATAAAAATGCTCTTTCTACAATTAGATAATATAATCTTCTACATCAACATCTCCTAAATTATCTGGCTTAATCTTTCCAACAACAGTCCGATAAATAACATCAGCAACCTTCTCTGGCTCAATACCTTTAAAATCAGTCATCCTAGTCTTGGTCATTCCAGGATTAACACTTACAACAGTCAAACGAGCATTAACATCATTATCTTCTCTCAAAGACTGCGTAAATCCCCTAACTCCAAACTTAGTAGCACAATAAACACTTAAATCATCATATCCAACTTTGCCTGCTCCACTTGAAATATTTATAATTCCTTCTTTAACAACAGGCAGAAATTTCTTCGTAATTTTAATTAAACCTTCAAGATTAACTCTAACTTGATCTTCAATATCTTTCTCACTCTGTCTAATTAACGGTTCCCAGCTTATAATACCTGCATTATTAATCAAGAAATCAATTTCTTTAAATCTTTCTTTAACAGATTCAAAAATATCAGAGATACTTTTACTATCCATAACATTTAATCTTAATAACTCTACTTTAACCCCATATTCTCTACATCTCTTAGCCGCTTCTTCACCTTCCTTTTTATCTTTATAATAAGTTAAAATAACATTCCATCCTTTTTCAGCAAATAACAAAGCAGTAGTTCTACCAATGCCAATACTTGCTCCTGTAATTAAAACACTTTTTACCATTAGAGAAATTGCAAATGAATATATTTAATCTTATCTAGTTGACCTTCATACTCAAAACCTTAGAAGCCCCATCCTGCATTGAAACACCATACAGCAAATTAGAATTCATTATAATAGCATCATTGTGAGTAATAACAATATACTGCCCCGCCTTCATATACTGATTAAATAGGGCGGCAAGTCGCTCAGAATTCCTCTTATCTAAAGCAGCATCAATCTCGTCAAAAATATAAAAGTGATAAGGCTTATGCTCCTGTATAGCAAAAAGCAAAGCCAAAGCTACAAGAGTCTTCTCCCCGCCAGACAAAGAAGTAAGATCAAAATATTTTCCCTTGGCGAGCTTCACAACAATATCAACGCCGCCGGCAAAAATATCTTCCTTGTTCTCAATCTCTAAGTAAGCAGTACCTTTCGTATACAACTTAGAAAAGTTCAAAGAGAACAAATCATTAATCGCATTAAATGTCTTAATAAAAGTCCGAGATTTTTTCTTGTCAATCTCTTCAATAATCTTCAAAACTTCCCCCTTCTCTTTTTCAAGAGTCTGGACTTTCTCAAAAATTCTGTCATATTCTTCCTTGATAGAATCATAAACTTCCAAAGCCCTCATATTTATGCTCCCTATCTTGGAAAGAGCTTCAGACGCCTTGCCCAGTCTCTCCTGCAAAACTTGTAAACTGCCTTTCAGTAATTCAACCCCTACATAATCAGAAAGCTCCATGCCAATGCTCTCTGCCTCGGCATCAAGCTTCGCCTTTCCTATTTTCAAATAATTAATCTGCTCCTCAATTCCCCTAATCTCGTTATGTACTTCATTCAAACTCAAGCTCCTCTCCTGAATCTTCTTCTGTAAAGAATCCCTCTCAGCAAGCATTTTCCTAAATCTCTCATTCAGTTTTTCTTCTTGTTCCTCTTTCTCTTCAAGCAAGCTTTCTTTCTCCTCAAGCCCCTCAGAAAGCTCTTCAATATTAGCGTCAATGTCTCCTAAATCTTCTTTGCTCCTCTTAATAATGTTCCCAACTTTCTCAAGCTCCTGCTCTTTATACAGCAAAGTAGCATCCAAGTTCTCATCAGTCCGAGCAGACAAATCTTCAATCTCAAGCATCTTGTTCTCGCGCCTTTCCTCAATCTTTCCTAAGTCTCCAATCTTCTCTTCAGCACTCTTGCGCCGCCCCTCCAGCTTCTCAATCTCCGCCCGCGTCTCATTTTCAGAATCAACAACCCTCTTCAAGCGCTCTTTCTTTTCAATAATATTCCTATGTTTAACAAGCTCAATCTCCCCCTGTCCAACTAAGCTCTCAATGTCAAATATCTCTCCAACAAGCTCGTCCTTAGTTTTCCTGATTCTATCAAGTATTGTCATAACGCTCTCTCTCTTGTTTTCAGCATTCAAAATACCATCATCAGAATCCTTAAACACATGCTTCTTGTGTTCATCACTCATCTTGCTCTTACAGAGAGGACAGATTTCTATCTCTCCAACATGCTTCTTTGTCTCGCTATATCTCTTAATATCAGAGTCAGCAAGAACAATTATCTTTTCACTCTCCAGTTCTTTCTTTCCATAATTCTCTAGCTCCTCCTTTTTTTCCTTCATTAACTCTCTCAACCGTCGCAATTCAGAAGAACATTCCCTCTCGTTTTTATATCTCAAGCCAGAAGAATCCTTCTCTAGCAGTGCAACTATTCCCTCTCCCTCTGCCTTAAGCTTTCCAATCTGCTCTCTTTTTTCCTTAACGCGCTCTCTCAAGCCCTCTAATTCACTTCTAATTCCCATTAATCTCTTCCTTTCATCTTCAATTAAAGCCAGCTCTTCCTTCTTTTGTCTCAGAGCTTCATTCTTCTTTGTAAGCCCCGGCTCCTTCTTCTTCAATTCATTAATCTCTTTCTTCATCTCAGGTATCCCTGACTCGAGCTCTTCAATTCTTCTCTCAATCTCCATCCTTCTATTTTCGTAATTCTCTTTTCTTACTCTTAAGCCCTCCAGCTCTGCCCTTAAATTAGAAATATCATTGCTCAAATTGCTCTGCTCAACTCCGCTCGCCTCCTGAATATGCTTATTAATTTGATTTATTCTGGAATTTATCTCCTCCAATTCAGAGCTTATCTTGTTACTAACACTCCTATTTTTCTCCTTTTCATTGTTCTTCTGTTCAATGCTCTTCACTATAGACTCAACTTCTTTCATCTTATCTTCTTTTCTCCTATGCAAAATGCTCGCCTTTGCTCTTCTAGCAGTCAGCTCTAACTCCTTGTATTTTTGCGCCTGCGCCCTTTCGCTCTCCAGGTTCTTCAAATAAGCAGTTCTCTCTCTCAAAATAGTTGATATATCTTTTAGTCTAAGATCTGTTTTCTCCAATTCTTTCAAAGCCCTCTCCTTCCTTGATTCGTAAATTGAAATGCCCGCAACTTCTTCAATAATCTTTCTCCTCTCTTCAGGGTGCATTTTTATTATAGAGTCAATCCCCCCCTGCAGGACAATGTTAAAACCATACGGATCAATTCCGGCATGCGCCAAGATTTCTATAATCTCCGCCCGCGTCTTAGTTTCTTCATTTATCTTATAAATGCTCTGCCCACTTCTCCTGACAATTCTTCTTAAGCTAATTTCATCTTTATCCAGATTAAAAGTTCTGTCGCTGTTGTCAAAGACCATTTCAACACTCGCCTCTTTAGCCGGCTTTGCAAACTTGCTCCCCATAAAAATTAAATTGCTCGCTTTGGCAGCCCTCATGCTCTTCACGCTCAATCTGCCGAGAACAAAACACAGCGCGTCTGAGATATTTGAATTATGGGTAAAAATATTATTAGCAATAAAATTATGGTTTTCCTCAACTGTAAGGTCGTATACATAATCAGGCTTATCAAGTTTTTCTATAGATACAATTTCATCCCAAAATATATCAGACTCACAAATATTAGTTAGCATATTAAGTATCTTGCTAATTCTCCCAACCCTCATCAGAAAAATCTTTTCTAATCTCTCCATAAATTTCTCTAAATTACTTTCTCTAGCCTTAAATTTACCACTAGCCCACTGATTCCTTATTATTGTTCCATGTAATCCAATCTCTTCCGAAACAACTCTGGAAGAAATACACATCATATCCATAAACTCAACCAACTCATTTTGCCTTAAGGATAGAGCATTATATCTCTCAAAGAGAACACCAAACTTCTGATTCAATAATGGGATAATATTCTTAATCCCGCTCCTAGAAGGAGAACACCTATCCTCAGCGTAGGCAGCAAGAGAAGGGTATTCCTTCCGAAGTCTTTTTATTTTTAAGCCAAGTAATTGAATAACCTCTTTAACATTTTTATTAACTTCTCTGGGAAGTAAGTCAACATTTTCATTTGTTCTAACATCCTTAGAAATATACTCTTCCAAAGCTCTCCTCTTATATCCTATTCTTATAGGAATCTCATCATAGAATTTCTTCATATTATCAGCCCCATAAATATAAAGATAATAATAAGGCCTTTCTTTCCTATCCCTAGTGTTAGTTGCCCTAGAGAATCTTCTTTTAATTTTAGAATTAATACCAAATCTCAGGAGAAGCGACTGAACTTGTCTTGCAAGTTTCATGTTTTTGCTGCAGAACTCCACAACACCAACGTCCTTTCTAACACTTCCATCAGTATCAAAAATTCCAGCAAGAAGATTTGAAGCGCTTTTTTTCCCTAACATAAGAATTTCATTAGGAATTGTCTTTCTTTCAGATGTTATAGAATCCAGAATATTATCCCCATACATTGATTTTATTCTCCTCACAAAACCCCTATCTCTAGTGTAAATTCTAATTGCCTTGCCATCTCCCCTTTTTCTTATTCCCCATTTAGAATACATCAAAACTAAAGATTCGTAATCTTGTAAAACTTCTGAGTCCTTATTAATAAATTCTATTCTATCTTTGGCAATATATCCATCCCCAATAATATAACCCATCAGTCTTGCAAAGTCTTCGTCCTCTTCATTTAAATCCAAATCAAGCACTCTTGGAACAGCTATAAAGAAACCTTTATCCATTTCATTAATCTTCTTGCTATTTACTTCTCCATTAGAAAAAGTCATAACAGGATGGCATCCAGTCGCCTTAAGCTCTCTCCCAGACCTTGTCTTTATATTAAACAAAACATCTCCCTCTCTTTTAATAAACTTTGAAACCAATTTCTTTTCAGATTTCATACTATTTTTATTCAATGAAATTATCTCTACCTCATTTCCATTAACATAAACACCATCATCAAGGTAATTTAGCTCTTTAGATTTTGCTATTTGTTCCTCAACAAGCCTTCCAAGCTCAACCTCCTCTCCATTAGCCAGAGTAACAACAGTATCATAGCTGCATGACTTTCCCGCGCCATTAGGCCCAAGAATAACATTAATCCCCTTGTCAAATAAAATCTCTGTCTTCTTAGGAAAGCTCTTAAATCCATGCATCGCCAGTTTTTTCACATACGCCATGCCCTCTAAAGTTTTAGTAGATATTTAAGAATTACTAATCTAGTCTCAGCCTAAGCCGCACTCTGCCCCTCTTCCAAGGCGGCTAATTCCTTATCCCTTCTATTAACCAAATATGGGCCCACCCCAAAAGCCAAACCTCCCACAACAAAAATTCCCCAAATTCCACTAAAAATTAAAGCGCCCAAACCAGGAGACCATGGAGACCATTGCTCATAACTGCTGATAACTTCCCTATTTCCATCTTCCTTCTCCTTTAAATCTTCAATATCTTCTTCTAACTCTCCAATATTTAATTCAACTATTTTAAGCAAGTCACTTGCCTTTTCTCTTAATCCCTGAGTATAATACACATCATATAGATTTCCTCCGTCAACAAAAGGTTTAATAGAATCTCTTAATTCAACCAAGTCGTCTCTATAACTGTCTATTCTTAAGTATACCCCAATGACAGGCTCACTTCTATAAGGGTTTTCTCTTATACTATCTAAAGAGAGTCCAGTAGTAAAAGCTCCCAAACTACCTATCAACCCAGTAGCAAGAACAGATCTACGCAACCACCTATTATACCCCAAATACTTATTTCTTATCTCGTCTTTCTTCTCCTCAACTTCATTCCCTATTTCTTCTCCCATATTCTTCCTTCATATCTCCACTATTTATTCTTTATTGTGTCCTCAATCACCTCCTAAAACTACCACAATATCACCTATAAATCACCTATATCTTTCAATAATAAAAAAGCCACTACAATAAAAATAAAAAATTAAAATAAGCTTAGTAGTAGCTTTCGCCGAATTCTTCAGCTTTTTCTGGCTTTCTTGTCAAAAGAACTATCAAAACAACAAGAAGAACAATAAAGACTATTGCAAGGATAACTGTCAAAAGAACAGTTGAATTCCCGCTAACAATAGCACTTGTGCCTTTTCCTTCTACTGTTGCCTTGAATTGCTCACTTGTAACAAGCTGTCCGTCAGAGTGCACATTAACTGTAAATGCGTATTCGTTCTCCTTGTCAGAAGTAACGTCAAAAGTTACAGTCTTGCTTGAGCCCGCAGGAACTACGGTTATTGGTTCAGAAGCCTCAACATTCAGTCCAGTTGGGCTGTCAACTACAAACTGATAAATGGCAATTCTGTTTCCAGGGTTTACCATTGTCAAGCTGTAGCTTCCAGTCTCGCCTGTGCCAAATGTCTTTGCTCTTGATGGTGAGACAAATATGCTGTCATCTCCTGCGCTTACAACAGACAATTTTCTTGTAATTGTAGTTGCAGAGTCAGCATTATACGCCTCAATCTCAACGTCGTAGACTCCAGCCGGAACGTTTGATGGTATCTTCAAAAGAACCCTTCTTTCCTCTGAATCAAATTTATCAGGGTCAGATTGGTCTTCTGAAGACAAGTCACCAAAGAAGCTCTTATCAGTAATTCCCAAAGCAGGAATACTTGCTCTGATAAAAGTGTCTTCAGCTTCTTCTCTTCCTCTGTTCTTCAATACAACATCAAGAACAAGAGTCTCGCCAGCTTTGACTTGAGAGTCCATGTCAACATCAAGAACCTCAACTAAGTAAGATTCCCTTTGTGCACCAAGACTTACAAATGTCTCGTCCAGAACGCCTTCGTTCTTGCTTTCAACAGAAATCTTGAATTCAAGATCCTCTGTTGGGTCAAGGTCAAACGGCACCTGAAGTGTGACATATCTACTGTAAGTCTTTCCTTCATCAACAACAAATCTGTCGCTAGATGAGAAAAACTCTCTGTCACCAACGATCCAAGCTTTCACTCTGACATCATTAACGCTGTCAATTCCATTTGGAAAATCATCTGAAGCCTTAAATACAACTCTCACAGGCAATCTCTCGCCTGCAAAAGCAGCGAAGTCTATCTGGCCCCCAAGGGCCTCAACATCATTCACTTCAACGCTTGTGATTTGTCCAAATTCCATAGCACTCACATTAGCAACCGCAAGGATTGCAAAAGCAAATACTGCTACAAGAAATGCCAAGCCTTTCAAAGATGTCATGGTTTTCATTTTCATATTTAATTAAAATATTAACAAAAAGCCTATTTATAAACTTTACGGTAATAACACTTATGGTATTATTCTAAAGTAATGAAATAGAAAATATTAAATACCTCTCAAAGTATACTTCAGTATACTAAAATGGCAGAAAAAACAGATATAACGACGATAAAGCTCTCAAAAGAGACAAAACTAAGATTAGAAAAGTTAAGAATCTACAAGAGAGAAACTTATGACGAGCTAATCCAAAAGACTCTTGAAATACTAAATATCTGCAAAATAAATTCGGAAAAAGCCCAGGCAAGATTAAAAGATTTAGACAGGCAAAAGAGAGAAAAACAAGTAAAATGATAAAAGGACTGCTATCTAAGCCAAGAAGCGATAGAAAAGACGATTATTATAATTATAATCTAAGAAATGCAAGAATTAAGGCAGGATATACACTAAAGCAATTAGCAGTAAGGGCCGGAATAAGCCCTTGGTTAATAATTCATTACGAAAGGATGCGGGTTTATCCTTCTTCTCAAATGGCAGAATCTATTGCCGAGGCATTAGGTAAAAAAACAGAAGAAATCTTCCCGGAGAAATTAAGATATTTAATAAAAGAGATACAACAAGAAAGAGCAAAACATCCAAGTCCTATTTTACGTCTGCTAAAAAAAGCAGAAACAAAACCACTTACATATTTAGGGGAGAGGGCACTTCACGACTATTACTCGTTAAAAAATCCAGAATCTCTGGAGGAAATTTCACAAGGCCAATTATCTTTAGAAGACACAACTCTAAAAACAACATCAGGGCACGAACTAAAACAAAAGATAGAAGAAGTTCTAGATACTTTAGATGAAAGAGAAAGAATAGTAATAAGACTAGGATATGGAATAGGAACAGGCACATCTTACACCTTAAAAGAAATAGGAAGAATTTTTGGGGTTATCCCAGAAAGAGTGAGACAAATTGAATCAAAAGCTATCAGAATATTGCAACACTCTGTAAAATCACTCAAGTTAAAAGATTTCATCACTCCTCAAGCTTGGCGACCAATAAATCAATCAATCCAGCCAGCACCACTTTGGATATACCCTTCAGAAAGGAAAAAAGCAAAAAACCCAGAAAGATATGCCCTTCCCAAAGCAGGTTAATTTTACTCCTTCATCACCTTATAAATCTTCAGCCCCTCAACACTATCCTCAACCAAAGTAGGAGATTCATTAATTATTCTAATATCTTTATCTTTAGGTAAATGCTTCAACAACTCCTCCCACTCTTTCTTCTCTGTTGTGCGATGATGCTTCTCTCCCTTATCTCCATAAACAATCCCGGAAAAATGCAAATGCCATTCTTTCCACGGAAATAACTTTTCAACTTTAGCGTAATCAACTTTTTTGTCTCTAGCAAGAATATGTGCGTAATCAATACAAAATGAACAGCCAGTATCTCTAACTAAAGAAGAAATCTCCTCAATAGAGCCGAACACATTAACCTTCCCCATTGTCTCAGGCGCAATCTTAATTTTCCAGCCTTTCTTTTTAATCTCTGCCATTATCTCCTTAATTTCATCCTTAATAACTTCATAGGCCCTCTCGCGACTATCATCGTAATACCCTGGATGAAACACAACAACTTTAGCCTCTAACAACTCTCCAATCCTGCAGCATTCTAAAATTCTTTTTTTTGTTGACTCTCTTTTTGCCTTATCAGCAGAATTTAAATTAACCCAATACTGAGCATGAATGCTCAAATCAATTCCAAGCTCCCGCGCCTTAGCCCCAATTCTAACAGCATCATCCTCATTCTTAATATAAACACTATAAGTAAAAGCAATCTCGCACGCTCTCAAGCCATTCTTATAATAATCCTCTAAAACGCGCTCAGCCGTCTTAACAGGCCCAAGTCCAGCAGGCCCGAATTTAATTCCCATACTAAGTATATTTCAAGAACTCCTCCCTGCTCATTTAAAGATCATGCTTTATAATTTTATTTAATAAGCCCCTATCAACATCTTCCCCAGGATGATTTGGCACAACAGTAGTTCTCCCATCCTTATGTTTAAAGAACATATGGCTTCCCTGCTGCCTTAAAAACTGAAACCCTAGTTTCTTAAGTATCTTAGCAACTTCTACTGCCTTCATCAAGGGAAGCTTTACCATTATTCAACCTCTATCTGCTGTAATCCTAAAAACTTTGGCTTAATCTCAATATTTCCCTCTACACTAAGATATAAAGAAATAGCTTCTCTAGTTCTCTCAATAAGCTCGTCATAACTCTTTGCCTGCGTATGACATCCAGGAAGTTCAACTACCTCTGAGATTAAATAACCATCCTCTCCCTTCTCAATAACAACGTTAAATGTATTAACCATATTCTCCAACCCAAACTAAAGTTTATATATCTTACTAATTAATAAATCTATCTCAAAAATCAACTTCGTTAAATTACATATTAAATAATAACCACAATCAAGGATAACTCCATCCCCTCCCCTCAAAAGCAACTCCAGCCCATCTGTCAGCAAAAGCCCAATTTTCTATTCCTAATTTGTAAGCATCTCTGGAGATAATTTTAGCCCTTCTTTTTAAAATCCTCTCCAATCTGAATTTTGGCACTTTATTAATCCCTTCCAATAATTCATTAGTTTGAGGATTTTCTAACAAATTAGATACATACCGAATTAGTAATCTTTTACCCTCTAACTCATCTCTAATTAGTCCATCATTAGCTTTTATCTTTAAATATTGTTCTGCATACTCACAATATAATCTTAACCCATTCAAAAATCTTGGATAATCTTGACATTCACGAGCTTCAACTAAAAATTCATCAACCTCTTCTAACCTTGAAAATAATTCTTTTTCAGCATATTTAAGAAAAGAAGCATCGCTTGGTTTTCTCTTTCCCAACTCTGCAAGCAGGAAATAAAATCCGCCTTTTTTCGGAAGAGGTATACCATTAACATGGCAAAATTTTTCATGACTTTTCATTTTACAAGCTAATCAAATTAACTCTCGCCCCATCAACACTTGAAAAATTTGTCGCACCCAAATGTTTTACACCTGTTTCATCACAGCCCCTTATAACAGCAGCAGTTGCATTGCCATCAATAACAATAGCATAAATTTCCCCCTTAAAATCTCCTAAATTTCTTGAAACTTCCTTCGCCCCGATTTTTTTTATAACATCCATATCAGAATTCAAAAGGAGTGCGCTTTTAGTCCCCTTGATCCTCCCATACACCTTCCTCAATTTTTCTTTGGAATCAGCATCAAAATTATCATTATCTTCCGTGACAGAAGAGTCATAAGAAACCTCAAAACCATTCCTATTCAAAAATTCATTAGCAGGAATCTTCCTTCTCAATGCAACAATTATTTCTTTGCCTGTCAATTCTTCAACTTCCTTCCCGTCAGGCGCAACAGCAGCATATTTCACATTGGCATTTTCAATAACATTTTTTGCAATCAGCTTTCCGCCTCTGTCGCCGTCAACAAACAAAGTCAGCTCCTTGCTCTCTCCTAATTTAGCAATCTCCAAAGGCAGTTTTGTTCCATTCATTCCTATAACATTATTTATTCTATTCTTTAACAAATTAACAACATCAGCTCTTCCCTCAACAACAATTATTTCATCTTTGTCTAAATCTCCGGCAGGCAATTTTTCTTCTCCATACTCTTGAATCTTTGCAGCCCTTGACTCCTCAACTATTGATTTATTAATTTCCCCAAAGCTATTCCCAGAGTCTATTCTCTCAAGTAATTCCTTGGCTCTTGAAACAATGAAATCTCTTTTGCTTCCCCTTACATCTTCAATGCTCGTAATCTTTATTTCCGCCTCTGTTGGGCCTATCCTGTCAATTGTCTCCAGCGCAGCAGCAATTATTGTTGTCTCGCTCTTGTCCAAAGCGCTCGGAACTTTAATCTCTCCAACACTCTTGCCGTCAACAGTCTGTAACTCTACTTCAATTCTCCCAATTCTCCCTTCCTTTTGCAGTTCCCTCATTTCCAAATCAGTTCCTAAAAGCCCCTCTGTCTGTCCAAATACAGCTCCGATTACATCAGGCTTCTCTAACGGCCCTTCAGATTTAAACGACGCATGTATCATATATTTTATTGATACTGGACTTACTTTTGCCATTTTCAATTCCTTAACATTAGTTCTTTAGAAAGAAGTGATAATACTCAAGATGCCCAACACGGGCGCGAATATGAAATGTAATTAATTATTACACGGTAATAATCTATCTTCTTTCTAATCATCCTACAAAAGAGCCGTATTTAAACCTTCCCCCTGCCCAAAATCCTGCCCCAGATAAAACACAATATTTATAAAACAATAAGCCTCTTCAAAGAAAAGCTAAAATGGAATTAAAAGAGGTGCTAAAGCAGGCAGAGGTCTCGGACGAGATGGATCACGAAGCTGTTGAAGAACTTCTCGAAGGACTTGAAGCCACAAAAGATTAATCTTTTTCTAAATTCGCCCCATTAGGGGTTTTATTTTTAGAGAAGTCCGAATATTCCATCTGCAAAAGCAGGAAACTTATTTTTTCTGCTCCAAAAAATCTCAGATTTTTCAGGATTTGCAGCCGCAAAAATTGCAAGATTTTGCCGTTTCAAACTTCTTTTTATACGCTCCTTTTTAGTATGCTGTAATCTCTGGTTCGTCCCAGCTTCAAATACAGCTCCATTAATTTTTCTTTAACTTCTCTTTTTTCTTCAAGGCTTAAATCAAGAGTCAGCATTTTCTCATAAGTATCAAGTGCGTGCTTTCTCTTATCTCTGGTCAAATAAAATCTGGCCTGCGTTTTATAAAATTCTTTTACAGCTCTTTTGATTTCAAAATTCTGAATAGTGTCTGCAATGCCAAGAGCCCTCTTGAAAGAAATGTCCGCCTCTTCAAACTTCCCGCTCCTGATTAAAAGCTCCCCTGACTTGACAAAGTCATTTATCTTCCCTTGGAATGTTGTATTAATCTCAGCCATATTTCTGTACATTCTCCCAGCTTCGTCAAACATCCCTCTAGTCTCATAAAGCCCGGCCAACTTTATCAAGACAAACTTCTTCGTCTCAAAATCAGAAACAGCCTTCAAGCAGTCCCGTAAATATTGAATCCTGACATAATCTCCCATGCTCTTCAATCTGGATTCAATCTCCTGCCTGTTTTTTTCAACAACTCTCATTTCACTAAAAACAAAGAAGTGTATATATTAATTATTGTGGTAAATTATCTTCTCACTATTTTGTTATGCAATCCAGCTCTCAGCTCTTTTATTAAAAACCAAATCATAATGCTCCCTCAAAAGTCTGGCAAGCTCACTCCCAGAAGGAATAGTGGTGTCAATTGTCAGTCCAAGATCCAGTCCATATTTTAAAACAATCTTCCTCGCTCTCTCACAAAATTCATCTCTAACTTTTCCAGCCTCTTCATCACTAAAACCCCTCCTATAATTTCCGTCATCCAAAAAGCAGTCAATAACTTCTCTAGCAGTAAAATCTCTCTCGCGAATAACCCTGCTAAAAATCTTTTTGTAACTCATAAAAGATAATTAAACAATGGATTTATATATCTATTCACATTAACATTAAAAATAATAAATGCTTGATAAAAATAATGGAAAAAGAGGAGGTTAATGTCCTAACAAATGTTATCATAGCTTTTTCAACATTCGTTGGAGTTGGTGGAGCAGTCGCCTACTACATGAAGGAGATACTAAGCAAGGAAATAGACTTCATAATATTGGCTTTAATGGTTTACATTCTGACAGGAGCATTAACTCTATTAATAATTAAAGGGAGATTAAAATGAAAAAACAGAGCCTCACAAAAAAAATAAGGAAATGGATAATCCAAAATGCGGGATGGATAGCCATAGTTTTATTACTCCTATTATTCTACTATCTGGTTTTCAGATAGACTATCCCAGAAGAATTATTTCTTCGCAGTTATCTCAATACAAACCCCGGCCCCAACAGTAGCCCCTGCATCTCTAATTGCAAATCTCGCCATGTGTGGATTTACTGCTTGTGTTTCTATAACTAAATTTCCAATCGGCTTTATCTTAACCTTCGCAACATCTCCTGTTTTCAAGAAATCAGGATTCTGTGCTTTCTGTCCATCAGGTCCTGTCTTTTCCAAAAGCTCAACAAATTGGCAAGGCACCTGCGCTGTGTGAACGTGAAAAACAGGAGTATAGCCTTTAGCAATTACAGTCGGGTGCGAAATAATTGCAACCTGCGCAATAAATTCTGCAGCCATTGTAGCCGGCTGTGCAGCGTCGCAGACAACATCTCCTCTTGCAATATCCTTCTTTCCAACTCCCCTTATGTTAATGCCGACATTATCCCCTGATTCTGCCTGAGGCAATTGTTCATGGTGCATCTCAATGCTTCTGACCTCTCCTTCAATCCCTTTTCCAGACCTTCCAGGAAGAACAATAACTTTCTGCCCAACTTTCATAACTCCTGTCTCAATTTTTCCAACAGGGACAGTTCCAATTCCAGTAATTTCATAAACATCCTGTAATGGCATTCTCATCGGCAGATTAGTAGGCTTCTCCGGCTGCTTGAAGTTGTCAAACTGCTCCATCAAAGTAGGCCCCTTATACCAAGGCAGATTCTCTGACTTCTTAACTAAATTGTCTCCCTTAAAGCCACTTATAGGAATAAAAACAACTTCGTCAAGCTTATAGCCTGCCTGCTTCAGCAAATCAGAAACATCTTTCTTTATCTTGTTGTAATCCTCTTCCTTATAGCCTACAGTATCCATCTTATTAACTAAAACAGCAATCTGCGAAACACCCATTGTCTTCAATAGCCAAACATGCTCTTTTGTTTGCGGCTGAACTCCAGCTCCCTTCCCAGCTGCAACAGTCAGGAATGCAGCGTCTGCCTGTGAAGCTCCAGTGATCATGTTCTTGACAAAGTCCTTGTGTCCCGGAGCGTCAATTATCGTAACCTCAAACTTATTTGTAGGCAACTTCTCATAAGAAAGGTCAATTGTAACTCCTCTCTCCCTCTCTTCCTTGAACTTGTCCATGTAATACGCAAATTCAAAACCAATCTTTCCGTGTTTCTCTGCCTCTTTCTTAAGTTTGTCCAGCTCTTGCTGCTGAAGCTTTCCTGATTGGAACATCAAATGTCCAATAGTTGTGCTCTTTCCATGGTCAACGTGCCCGACAAAGGCGACATTGATTATTGGTTTTTGTTTAGCCATTTTCTAATGTTTTGTAAACTCATTTAATTTTGAGGGTATATAAACCTTGCGTTTAATCCAGTAAGGAGACAGAGATTTTGAAGAAATCTCTATACTTTATGCTTATAAAAGTCTAGCACTGCGTAACTTTAATATCCCCGCAGAAATTAAATCCGATGCAGGTAAACCTCTCTCCTCGGCTAAGCCACAAAATCCCAAGACATCTGCAATCCCTGTAATGGCTCTCGCAAATCTTCTTTACATTCCCAGTATCGTCGGCAGCTTCTTGCTCAACCTCGTCAACAAAAATAGCATAGCTCGTAAAAACAAAACCACTTATTACCATAGCTAAATTAAAAGTTATCAAAATTATGATTATCACCGTCTTTATATCCATAGTAAATAAAAGAATAAATAGCTTATAAGTCTGTCGCTGATTACAGCCAAGGCCCAAGAATAGCACCCATAATAACAAGATGAACCAAATTATACCCAGCATTAATCACATATAAATCAAATGGCTTATTCTCCCAGAGAACCGTTGACAAGCTGTTCGTCGCGACAAAT
>CAZVKQ010000011.1:0-16289 GCA_964626985.1 Candidatus Woesearchaeota archaeon
AATGCAGGAATTACAGATTGATGTTTATGGAAGAGTGCAGGGAGTTAATTTTAGAAATAGCTTGAAGTCTTTGGCTGACAAGATTGGATTGAAAGGAATTGTACAGAATCGCGAGGATGGAAATGTTTTAGTTATTGTTCAAGGGGAAGAGGAGAAGTTGAAAGAGTTGTTATTTTGGATTCAGGGAAATCCTGGATTTGCAAAAGTTGAAGGGCTTAGTTATAGGTTTAGAGAGGTCGGAAAAGAATATCCTGATTTTAGAATTATTAGGGAATCGGGATATGTTGTTGACAGAGCGAAGAGTGTTTTTAATTTAGGAAAGAGTTTTATAAAATAGTATTCCAGATGGAAACATTTAATAAGTTTAACAGCTTATATTTTTTATGGCTGTTGTATGGAAAATAAGAAGTGATGGAGTAAGGCAGAGATTTAATATTTCACCTTTGAGAAAAGAAGTTGTTAAATTATATAAAGAAGGATTAAGCAGCAGAAAAGTCGGTGAAAGACTGAGGATTTCACATGCAAGGGTTTTGAGGATATTAAGATCAGAAAATGAAACAAGAAGAAGTATTATTCATAAAATTCCTAATGAAAATTATGATGAACTAACTCCAAGTAGGGCTTATATATTTGGAGTAATGTGCGGAGATGGGTGTGTCTTTTCTGGAACTGAGAAAAAAGGAAAATGGGAATATAAATCTCATATAGTTCATCTATCTGTTAAGGATAAAGATTTTTTAGATGAGTATGTAAAAAGGTTTGGTGAGGTATATGGCTTTTTCCCCAAATTATATTATAGGAATAGAAAAAACAGTAAATGGAGTAATATTTGGATTGCAAGAATTAATAAAAAGTTAGTTTATGAAGATTTAGCAAGAAATAACTTTAGTAAAATGTGGCATGTTCCAAATGAGATAATGGATTCTGATAGTAAGATGGTTATTTCCTCATTTTTAAGAGGAATTTATGATAGTGAGGGTTCTGTGACCATTGGGAAAAGAGGTGCAACAATTAGTTTTTATTCTGTAAGTAAAGAAGGGATTAAACAGGTTAAAGAGTTGTTAGAAAAAATTGGCATTAAGTCCTCTGAAATAGCAATTGATAATAGAGAATTTAGAAAAAATATTTGTTATTATTTCCATATAACTGGTTTAAATAATTATTTAATTTTCTTGGAGAATATTGGATTTTCAATCGAAAGAAAAAAGAGAAAGCTTTTGGATTATATAAGTAAATTGAAAACTAATAAGGTCTTACCGCTCAATTTAAAAACTAAATCTTCTTGAATTTTTTACTATGAGTAAAGGAAAAGTGCCAATACATTTGTCAATCATTCCCGATGGTAATCGTCGTTGGGCTACTGGAAGAGGGCTGAAAAATATAGAAGGTTATAAAGCAGTCAATTATGAGCATCTTGAATCTTTAGTAATTGGGACTAAAAAGTTAGGTGTTAAATATATGAGTTTGTGGATATTTTCAACTGAAAACTGGAAGAGACCGAAAGTTGAGATTAATTTTTTGTTTAGTTATTTTCTGAATAATGTTGATTCTCTCCTGAAGGGAGCCTTGAAAAATAAAATAAAAATAAAACATATCGGTAGGAAGGACAGGCTACCTAAAGAAGTTATAGAATCTTTAAATAAATTAGAAGAAGCTACTAAGAACTTTGATGAGTTCACTTTAATTTTAGCTATGGATTATGGGGGGAGGGATGAGATTGTTAGAGTTGTGAATAAATTTTTGAGGTCTGGAAAGCAGGAAGTTAGTGAGGATGATTTTTCTAGGGCTTTGGATACTTCTGAAATTCCGGATGTTGAATTGATTATTAGAACTGGAGGAGAGAATAGAGTTTCCGGATTTATGTCTTTCCAAGGAGCTTATGCAGAGTTTTGGTTTGTTGATAAGTTTTTTCCGGATTTTACAGGGGCGGATTTAAGGGAAGCGGTTTTGGAATTTTGCCGAAGGGGGAGAAGGTTTGGGAGTTAGTGGTTTTGAAGTGTAAAGTAAACCTTCTAACGCTCGTAGAAATCCTCGGATTTTAATCCGTGTTATTAGCGAGGATTTCTCCGGCGGTCACAAAACCCGAACAAGCCCCACACTCAGAGATTGAAAATCTCTGATACATTCAACTCCTTCGGAGTTGAAGTCTTTAGTGTGGGGTTAAAACCCGAAGGGTTTTGTGACCTTAACATAGTTCACATAAGATTGTTATAAATAATATTATTAATAATTCTTGATAACGACTGATTTGTTAATTAAAATGGACTTTTATTAAGGTTAAAAACTTAATAAGATGTTAAGTTTTACTCTAAACTTAACATGAAGAGAAGATTTAAATAATTGTTTTCTATCTTTTTATATGGAAGAAATTGAAATATCTTTGCCGATTATTATTATGAAGGAAGATAAGTGGTTTGTTGCTTCTTGTCCCCCATTGGATATAGCTACTCAGGGAGAGAGCGAGCAGGAGGCGAGAGAGAATTTGGCTGATTTAATTGATGAATATTTGAGTGATGAAGATACTCCTAAACCAGAGTTGTCTATAAAAATGGCTTCTCTTTCTTATATTTTTGCTAAAGTTCCGAAAGAGAGGGCTATTAAATGGGAAAAATCAGGCCACTTCCTACAACACAAGTAATTAAAATTTTGGAGAAACATGGCTTTAAAGAAGTGAGGTCTAGGAAACACACCACTTTCAAGAAATATTTGCCTTCTGGAAAAGTGTTGACTACATGGGTGCCACATTATAAGGAAGTAAGTGTTTTTGTTTTGCAATATATTATTAAGCAGACTGAGATTCCCAGAGAGGAGTTTTATTGAAGAGAAGATTTAAATAATTGTTTTTGTTATTTAAGTTATGAAGATAGAGGTTGATATAACTAAGAGATATTTTTTAATTTTGTTGAGCATTATTGTTATTTTAATCGGAGTTATCGGGGTTTTTGCTGTTTGGGATTCTTCTAAAAATGTTTGGCATTCCGGGAATGATGTTAAGATTACGATTTCCGGAGTTGATTATAGTTTGCAGGAGGCGATTAATTTAGGGAAGTTTGGAGGAGGGGTTAAGAGTTATCAGAATGGTATTTTTTTAAGAGATAATCCAGTATTTACTTTTAATAAAGTAAGCTCCAGTGGAAATAAATATGTCGGGAAAGTGGATTTATTTGTTTATCAGGGGGGCACTAATATAGACGAGGAATTTGCTACTGTTGATTTTATGTTTGACTCTGACATAAATAGATTAGAAATTATAGGGTTGCTTGCCATAAAGAATAATGATGGAACTGATTCTGATATCCTCAAAGACAATAGTGTTGTTTTAGATTCTACTGATAAAGATGTTTTAACTTTAGTTTCTTCTGGGACGCCCGGGGCACTTACTATTAGAGCTAAAATTGGCGGAGACTCTGTTATATTTAGCATTGTTCAGACTAATGATTGGAGAGGAAGCTGGAGCGTCACTGGCTATTAGGTTTAGTTAGGTTTTTATATTAAAGAGTTTTAGTTTTGGTATGAAATTTGAGGTGAGTGTTTCTAAGTTGCATATGTTTTTGATAGTCGGGGTTGTTTTGGTTTTTGCTGTGAGCGTTGGGGTTTTTGCTTTTACTTCTAGTCCTGGAGCTGTGCCAAATCCAGGGCATGCTTTATCTTCTATACAAGGTTATTTTAGCGGTGATGCTGATTTGCAGAATAGTTTGGGAAGGTTTTGTCAGAGTGATGGGACAAATTGCCAGAGCGGAGGGGGTTCTGGAGGGAAAATAACTTGCTCTTCTACTCCTTTTTATGATTCAGTTAGCAGTGGAGGAGTATCTGCTAAGCCAGGGAGAGTTGCTGTTAATGTTCCGTCTGTTTGTATTGGAGGAAGTGGAAATGGATGCGTATTAAAGCAAGAAATTTTGGTTAGTTCTGGAAGTCTTGCAGTTATAGATGCAGTTAGATTTGTTGATTATTATCAAGATTCTCTTACTGGGGCTGCATGGGCTTCTTCTTCTGACGGAGAAAGTGGCTTTACAAATGGGGATAGTAATGTTGTTGACATCTTTCCTTTATATGGAACCGCTTCTATACAGTTTAGGGATGATAGCACAGTAGAGAGTGATAGGCTTAAATTTAGTGCTTATGATGATTCTAGCACTTTAGGGCAGAAGATTTATGTTTGTTCTTAGAGGGAGTGAAGATTTTTATAGTTCTTTAATTTTGTTTTGATATGGAGAATAGTAGAATTAATGAGTTGATTGAAAAAGCAAAAAAAGATGATAAGATAATAGCTGTGGCTTTGTTTGGCTCTGCTTTAAAGGGGAAGGGGAGGGATGTTGATATTTGCTTGTTTTTGGATAAGAAATATTCTAATTTGGAGATGAGCAAGAAGAGATTAGGATATTTAAAAGATTTTGGAGAGTTTGATATTAATGTATTTCAGCAGATGCCTGTTTATATCAGGATTAGAATTGTTAGGGAGGGGAAGATTTTATTTGTCAAAGATGAGGATAGATTGTATGAGATTGCATTTGATAATTTGAAGGAGTTTGAGTTTTATGAGAAAGTTTATAGGATGTGTTTGGAGAGCGTGAAAAATGGATGAGGATAGGATATTATCTAAGTTTAGAGAAATTGATTCTTATTTAGAGGAAATTGATGATATCAAACCAGATAATTTTAGAGAATATAAGAATTCAGTTAAAGATAGAAGGGCTTGTGAGAGATTATTACAAATATCTATAGAGAGTGTTATTGATATATGCAATATTGTTTATTCTGGCATGAGGAATGGAATGCCTATTGACGAAAGTGATGTTTTTAGAAAATTAAATGAGAAAAAGGTTATTAGTAATAAAGTTTTTAATATAATTGACAGTATGAAAGGTTTGAGGAATATATTAGTTCATAAATATGGAGAGGTTAAAGATGAGATTGTTTTTGAGATGTTGTCTGAGAGATTAAATGATTTTGAGAAATTTAAGGAGGAGATATTAAAGTATTTGAAGAATGGTAAGTGAGAGTGTTTTGAAGGGAAAAATTGGATTAGAGATTCATGGTTATCTTGTGACTAGGGAGAAACTGTTTTGTTCTTGCCGAGCATCTAGAGAGAAAGGTTTGAAAGCCAATGTTAATGTTTGTCCGATTTGTGTTGGGATGCCGGGGGCAAAGCCGAAGTTAGCTAATGGTGAGGCGGTTAAAAAAGCAGTAATGATTGGGCTGATGCTGGGATGCAAGATTAATTCTAAATTTGTTTGGAAGAGGAAGCATTATGATTGGCCTGATATGCCGAAGGGATATCAAAATACTATTTCAGGGGCACATGCAGAGCCAATTGGAATTGATGGTAATTTTCTCGGCGTAAGAATTAGAGGGATGCACTTAGAGGAAGACCCTGCTTCTTGGGAGCCATCTAGCGGAAGAGTTGATTATAACAGGAGCGGTTTGCCTTTGGTTGAGATAATCACTGAGCCGGATTTTTCAACTGCTATTGAAGTTATGAATTGGCTGAGGAAGCTAGTGCATTATTTGAGTTACTTGAAGATAGTGGATTCAAATGCGGGGATAAAAGTTGATGTTAATGTTTCTATTCCTCCGGGAGAGAGAGTTGAGATTAAGAATATTAATTCTATTGAAGATATTGGAAGAGCGATTGAATTTGAGATTTCTAGACAGAGAAGTGAAGGAAGTGAGCAGGAGACGCGAAGGTTTGATTCTTTTAAGGGAATGACTTTTAGAATGAGGGGGAAAGAAGATGTGCAGGATTATAGGTTTATTTCTGATCCTGATTTACAGGATGTTTTTGTTGATAAAAAGTTTGTTGAGCTTTTAAGGAAGAAGATTCCTGAATCTCCTGATGAGAAGCTGGAGAAGTTTATCAAGAAGCATAAGATTGGGAAAAATGATGCAGAAGTTCTGGCGAAGAACATTGATGTTGCTGAATTTTTTGAGGAGGTTGTTGCTTCTGGAATTGAAGCTGGGTTTGCTTTGCCTTGGGTTACTGTTGAATTGCTTAGGCATTTGAATTATAATAAGACTACTTTGGATTCTGTGGAAATTAAAGTTGAGCATTTTGTTTCTTTGTTAAAATTAGTTAAGTCAGGGAAGATTACTGAATTGCAGGGTAAGCAGATTTTGAATAAATTTTATCCTAGGAGTTTTGATCCTTCTAAGAAAGTTGAGGGGCGGATATCTGATGAGAAAGAGCTGGAGAAAATTGCTTTGAGAGTTATTGAGGAGAATAAGAAAGCTGTAGAGGATTATAAGAATGGAGAGGAGAAGAGCTTTAACTTTTTGATGGGGAAGATTATGAAGAAGAGTGATAGGCGAGCTGATTTTAAGGTCGCTATGAAAGTGCTTGAGAGATTGCTGAAAGAATCGTAAGATTTATATATGTGCATGCATATGTGCATGCATGGTAAAAGTAATATCATTGTCAGATGAAGCATATAAAAGATTAAAGTCTATAAAAGGAGATAGGAGCTTTTCCGAGACAGTTGTAGAAATAATAGATAAGAGAAAAAAGAAAAACATAATGAAGTTTGTAGGAATATGGAAGAATGATAAATACTGGGAGAATTATAAAAAGGAAATAAGAAGGACAAGAGATAGGGCAAGGATGAGAGAGGTTAAATTCTGATGTATTGTTTAGACACAAATATAGTTATTGATATTATAAGGGGCGATGAAAAATTAGCAATGAGGTTACAGGATATTTTAGATTTTGGTAACGAAGTGTTTATTACAACTATCAGTTTATGTGAATTGTATAAAGGGGCTTATGGGCATGTTAAATCTGATGAGCAGATTAAAATAGTAGATGAGTTTGTTTCAAATTTTGACTTGTTATCTCTTGATAAGGAGTCATCGCGAGAATTTGGGAATTCCTATAAATTACTGGAAAATGAAGGAAGAATAACTAAGGAGTTTGATTTAATTATTGCTTCTATTGTAAAGGTTAATGGTTTGACTTTAATTACAAGGGATAAGAAGCGCTTTGAGAATCTGGGAATTAAGGTTAAGGTTTGGTGAGTGGTTTTGAATAGGTGTTCTGTTGTATAAATATTTATTAATTGATTATTTTTGTTTTTAGAATGGTTTTGAGAAGGCTAGTAGATGAGCATTATTCTATACCTGAAGATAAATTGGGATATTATGGGGAGTGGGGATTAATTATAGGTATTGAGAATGGATTGGAAGGAGTTGTGAGATTTCTTAGGGATAGATCGGTAACTGAGAGTAGAATGTATAGGGGAGAGATTATGTCTGATGGAGATTTAGTCAGGGTTTTTTTAGATATTGTATCGAATAAGAGTAATGAGGGCAATTTTTATGTTTTAAGAAGGGCAAATTTATCTATTTCATATTTTGACGGGACTAATAAGGAAGATATTGATAAGATTAAGAAATCTGCAACAGACTTGGGATTTGTTAAAAGAGGTTAATTATTTCTAGTGTAGCTCCGAGGGCGAAGATTGTTATTAGAATTGCTGTGAGGATTTTTGAGTAAGGGATTTGATATTCTGGTTTTCTTTTGCCTTTTTGTTTTGCTGATTTTACCATGAAGAGGATTAGGATTGCAGTTAGTCCGCCTGCCAGGACTCCGCCGATGCCGAGGACTTTAGTGAAGTCTGCTACTTTGTATGTTTCTAAGAGAACTAATAGGATTAGAGGAATAGTTATTGTTAGAGCCCATGAAATATTTTTTGGTATTTGGAAGTCAAACTTTAGTGTGTCTATCATTGCCATTGTTAGTGCGATGTAGGAGGTGAACATTGTCAGTATGCCGAGGAGGATGAATGGTTTTCCGAGGGATAGTGTTGCTATTTGAGGAGTGTTTGCTCCTTGGAATCCGAGGACGACCAGAGTGAAGAGTGCGTAGATTATTAGTGTTGTGATGTATGCGGTAATGATTGTTTTTTTGAGAGAGGATGGTTTTTCTTTTAGGATTCTTCTGACTTCTGGGATTGAGGCAAAACCCATAAACGCGAAGAGAACTACTCCGAATGGGATAAAAATGTTTTGAAGATTGATGTAAGTTAGATTTGCAGGATTTATTTTATTCAGAGCAAAGATAGATATTGACATAACTAAGATGAGGATTAAGATTACTCCTATTTCCTCTCCGTTTTCTAAGGCTTTTATTCCTAAGTAGGAGATTGCTGATAAGACGAGCCAGAATGCTATTCCTAAATGCAGGGAGTATTGTCCTGTGTTGAAGAAGAGGTATGATAGTGATTCTCCTTCACCTATAAGATAAGCGAGGATCGCGGAGTAGATTCCGGAGGCGAATGCTATGAACATTAGGAGTTTTCCTTTTTTGCCGAGATAGAGCTCTGCGTATCCTGTTAAGTGATGATGCTCTTTTGTTCTTAGGGCTATCTCTCCTAGATAGAGAAGAGTTATTATCATTATTATTGCAATTAGGATTAGAAGAACCAGTCCTGGGAGGAATCCTGATTTCATTATTACATAGGGTATTCCGAGGATTCCTGCTCCGATTATTGTTCCTATTAAGGTTGTTGTTGCGGCGAGTGTTTTTGACATTTCTTTCTCTTTTTTATTTTTAGAATCTGCGGGCTTTTTATTTAAACTTAAGGGAAAACAAAATCTTTATAACGCAAATTCAACCTTTATTATTGGGCCTATAGTATAGTGGATAGTACGCAGGGCTTCGGAGATGGCGAAGATACCCTGAGACGAGGGTTCAATTCCTTCTAGGCCCATTCAGTAATCTTTAATAAGTAAATTTAGTATATAATCTAGAGGATTGTTTGGTGCAAATAGCCCGTGCCACGGAATTCGTGATGTGTTTGAAAATTTCAGACCCCAAGTCGTGCAATATTCTTTGCACGAGCATACGGTAAATTTTCTTGCGCCGAACTAAATCTACTAAGGAGAAATATGGTAAAAGCAAAAAAGGATTTGAAGGGTCTTACTGCAGAGAAGGATGAGTTTTCTGAATGGTTTACGCAGATTATGTTGAAGGCCGAGCTTGCAGATTATTCCAGCGTTTCCGGGGCGATTGTATTTAGAGAGAGAGCTTATGCGATTTGGGAGAAGATAAGGGAAGAGGTTGATAAGAGATTTAAGAAATTGGGAATTAAGAATTGTTATTTTCCTTTGTTTATTCCTGAAAAAAGTCTGAAGAAAGAGCAAGAGCATCTTGAGGGTTTTGTGCCTGAAGTTGCCTGGGTGACTCATGCAGGGGATAGCAAGTTGAGTGAAAGGCTTGCTGTGAGGCCGACTTCTGAAGCGATTATGTATGAGAGTTATGCGAAATGGATTAGGAGCTGGAGGGATCTGCCTTTGAAGTTGAATCAGTGGAATAATGTTGTCAGATGGGAGTTTAAACATCCTGTTCCTTTTTTGAGGACGCGAGAATTTTTATGGAATGAAGGGCATACGGTTTATGCTAGTAAAGAGGAGGCTGAATCTGAAGGCGAAAAGATAATTGGAATTTATAATGATGTTTGCAGGGATTATCTGGCTTTGTCTTCTTTGATTGGGAGAAAATCGGAGAAGGAGAAATTTGCCGGCGCAGAATATACTATTTCAATGGAATTTTTGATGCCTAACGGGAAGGCGATTCAAGGACCTGACTTTCATCATGATGGGCAGAATTTTGCTAAGGCATATGGGATTCAGTTTTTAAATAAAGATGGGAGCAAGAGTTATGCTTATCAGAATACTTTTGCTATTTCAACTAGGATGTTGGGGGTTTTGTTTGCTGTTCATTCTGATTCAAAGGGTTTGGTATTGCCTCCTAAGATTTCTCCGGAGACGATTGTTATTGTTCCTATTTTGTTTGAAGATTCCAAGGATAAGGTTTTGAAGAAAGCTAAGGAGATAGAGTCTAAGCTGAAAAAGTATGGTGTTGTTTTGGATGATAGGGAAGAGTATAAGCCGGGCTTTAAGTTTAATGAGTGGGAGCTGAAAGGCGTTCCTTTGAGGATTGAGATTGGACCTAATGATCTGGATAAGGGACAGGTAGTTGTTGTTAGGAGAGATAACGGGAAGAAAGAGATTGTTAAGATTTCTAGTTTGGCTGGGAAGGTTGATAAGATACTTGATTCTGTTCAAGAAGATTTGTTAGAAAAGTCTGATAGGTTATTGAAGGGTTCAATTGTTAAAGTTAGGTCTTTAGCTGATTTGAAGAAAGTTATTAAGGGGAAGAAGATTGCTTTGGCTTTTTTATGTTCTAAGAGGAATTGTGAGGACGAGTTAAAATTTAAGAGCGGCGGGGCGAAGGTTTTGAATATTCCTTACTCTAATAAGTCGTCAAAAGACAATTGTATTATTTGTAATAAAGAGTCAAATTATGAAGCTTATATTGGTAAGAGCTATTGATAAAGTTTAGAAAGTTTTAAATATAGTGTAATACATGTAATACGTATGATTAGTTTAAATGTCAAGTTGAGGAGAATGGGGAACTCCCTCGGAATAATTGTTCCTTCGGATGTTGTAGCGGCTAGAGGATTACATGAAGGAGAGAACCTTAATATTGTTATTGAATCTGATGGGAAGAGTACTGTTGGGGATATGATTAGAGAAGCAAGAAAGTGGAATTTGAAGTTCAAGCGTTCTACCCAAGAGATACTTGATGAGATACATGAAGGGGATGACTAAATGTTCTTTTTTGATACATATGCTTTAATAGAGTTTATAAAGAAGAATAAGAGTTATGAACGTTATTTTAACTGGAAAATTATTTGTACCATGTTAAATTTATTTGAATTTCATCAGGCTTTGTTGAGAGAGTTTAATAAGAAGACAGCTGATTATTGGATCAATAATTTTGATTATGTTTTGCTGGACATAACGGAGAAGGATATAATTGAAGCTTCTGATTTTAGATTTAAACATAGGGCTAATAAATTGTCGAGTATTGATTGTATTGGTTATGTTGTGGCTAGGAACAATAAGTTAAAGTTTTTAACTGGTGATGAAGGTTTTAAGAGTATAGAAAATGTGGAGTATGTGAAATAAAACAATGAAAAATAAAATATTTTTCAAGCATCACAAAATAAGAGGTATTTTGTAATATGGTAGAGATGAATTTTAGTGCAGGGGATAGAGTTAAGTTTAGGCTTGCTCTTGAAGAGAGAGAGGGTGTTGTTTTGGAGTCAGCGGATAGTTCAATTGTTTTGATTAAACTTAAGTCTGGATATAATATTGGAATTCCGAGAGAGAATATTCTGGGCTTTAAGGTTTTGAAGAAGTTTAAGCCGATTGAGGGGGAGTTTTCTGTGCCGAAGGGAAGGGGTAAGAAAAGCATAGGGCTTGTTGTAACCGGGGGAACAATCGCATCTAAGCTTGATTCTTCTACAGGGGGAGTTAAACATTTAGTTCATATTGAGGAGTTTGCCAAGTTTTATCCTGAACTTTTTGAGATTGTTAATGTGAAGAAGATTGATGTTCCTTTTATGATTGCTTCTGAGTCAATGAGTTGGGAGCATTGGAAGAAAATTGCAGAGAGTGTTGAAGAGATGCTTAGAGATAAGGAGATAGAAGGAGTTATTGTTACGCATGGAACTGATTTTTTGGGCTATACCGGGGCTGCTTTGTCTTTTATGCTTAGAGGTTTGAGTAAGCCTGTTGTTTTGACTTATGCGCAAAGGTCTATAGACAGGGCTTCGAGTGATGCTAATTTGAATTTGCAGTGCGCGGCTTACATGGCTTTATCGGACTGCGCCGAGGTGGTTATTGTCGGACACGCTAGTATTAATGATGATTATTGTTACGCTTTGCCTGGAACTAAAACAAGAAAGATGCATTCTTCGAGGAGGGATGCTTTTAAGGCGATTAATGATTCTCCTGTTGCTAAGATTTTTCCTGATGGGAAGGTAGAATTTTTTAGAGGGTTTAATGCCAGGAGTGATGCGAAAGTTGAGCTTGATTCTAGTTTTAGTGATAAGGCTGCACTTGTTAAATTTTATCCTGGGCAGGACGCCTCTATTTTGGATTTTTACGCTTTGAAGTACAAAGGCATTGTTGTTGAAGCATCTGGGCTTGGGCATTTGCCTGTTTCGGAATCAGAGCACTCATGGCTTCCTGTTTTAAAGAGACATATTAGAAATGGTTTTGTTGTTTGTGCTGCACCGCAGACTTTGTATGGGAGATTAGACCCTTATGTTTATTCTAATGGACGGGAGTTATTGGATGCAGGGGTGATATTTTTGGAGGATATGCTACCGGAGACAGCTCTTGTTAAGTTGGGATTTGTTTTGGGACATTCTGGATGGAAGGGAAAGGTTAAAGAAAAGATGCTTGAGAATTTTGCGCGGGAGCTGAATGATAGTATTGGACTGTTATAATAATTTTATAGTATATCTGTTTTTAGAGTTGATGCCTGTTGCTAATGAGCCTGTTGATGATAGGAAGTATTCTGAAGAGGAAGTTGTAAGAATGATGAGGGCTTGTGGTAAATTGTATGGAAATTATTTTGTTGTTAAAACTTCTGTTAGTACTCCTGGAGAGGTGGCTAGACATATACAGCAGACCAATTAAATTCTTCGGTTACTTAATTGTTCCGCTGCTTCAAGAATTCTTACTGTTGAATTCTTGACAGCCATCAAGAACTGAAAGTTCTTGAGGTCTAGTAAACCAACCGAAAAACTAAGTTGGTTTACTATAGTTAAGGATTTGATTCCAGAATACTGCAAAACTGTGCCTGAAGAAATTAGAAGAGAGCTGGTGTCTTTGGAGAAAGTGGTTAATGCTTGTATGCAATGGGGTAATATTGATTGAGGTCGATTATCTCTTTGAGGAGATTTTCTTGTCGATTTTTATAAGATGTTTCTTGATTTCTGTGATTTCTCTTTCGGCTTTTCGGTTTACGGCGTAATCGTATTGTGAGCGTAGTCTGTCTTTTTGTGCTTCTCTGTTTTGACTCATTAAAATTATTGGGGCTTGGATTGCTGCTAGACAGGAGAGGACTAAGTTAAGTAAGATGAAAGGGTAGGGATCCCATTCACCTATCCATGCGTAGATGTTTAGGGCTATCCAGATTAATAGAAAGATAAAGAAGGAAATTATGAACAGCCATGAGCCAGCCCATTTTGCTAGAGAGTCAGCTGATTTTTGACCGATAGTTAGTTTTTGAGATAGGGTTGGATGTTTTTCTGTTCTGAGAATGTTTGAGGGGTTTATGGGGCTTGACTCTTTTTTCATGGATTGAGATAGTAGTGCGGACTTAAATATGTTATGGATTCTTGGATTTTTCAATTCCCTTTGGCTGTTAATGTAACTTATTAGGGGTTACAATAGGAAGGTTTATAAATAGAATTTAATAGTGTGTGATATGAAGAGAGAATTATTTAATGTCGCAGATGAAGAATTTATGGTTCTTTTAGATAGGGCTAATAGATGTTTTGTTGAATCGGGCATTCCTCATATGTTTGTAGGAGGAGTTGCAAATCAAATACATATTGCAAATTATTTGTGTCAAGTTGCTGGAAAGAACTTGTTAGATTTAGTAAATACTGAAGATATTAGGATGCAAGATCACTTAAGATCCACTGATGATGTTGATATTGCTTATCGTCTTGGTTTGAGAGGAGGAGATAATGAAGAGAGCACAATAAGAAGAATGCAGGCTATATACAGAATTCTGGATAGAATTGTGGAAGATGAAGTTTATTTGTCTCCTTCCGAGCAACATTTGGTCTCTATAAAGATTAGTAGAAGAGCCCATTCCCGTCCCAAGTTTAATTTAAGCGTTGATGGTGTAGAGTATGATGATAAAGATGTTACTTTTAATTTATATGGGGCTCCGAAGGAAGTTTCAGAGGGTAATTTAAAAGAATTTGAGGATAGATTTTATGATTTGTTTTTAAGCAGAGCTGTAAATATAAATTTACCTTATTCTGAGAGAAGAAATATTCATCTTAGGGTTAAGAGCCCTGTTGATCAGCTGATTACCAAAGTCGTAAGGGGAAGACCTAAGGATATTAGTGATGCGATGTCTTTAATTGTTCATAGTAATGTTACTGGTAGTCCAATAGATCTTGGTGAGGCCAGAAAGGTTTTATGTAGTCCTGATAGTAGGTATGGTTGTCAAAGCGATTATTTATGTGAAAGATATGATAAACTAGTTGAACTTACTAAAAGTTTAGATGGCGAGTAAATATTTAATAACTCTTTCGTTATATTTCTTTTATGGTTAGTCAAGGAAAGGATTATGCTAAATTGGGCTTGAAAGCTGGCTTGGAAATACATCAGCAGTTGGATACAGGAAAGTTGTTTTCGCGAACGCCGTCGCTTTTGAGAAAGGACAAGCCGGATTATGAAGTTTTTAGGAAGCTGCACAGAGTTGCTGGCGAGAGCGGAGAGATAGACGCGGCTGTTGAGCATGAGGCATCCTTAGACAAGGATTTTTATTATCAAGGATATGATGATACTATTTCTTTAGTTGAGCTTGATGAATCTCCGCCGCAGGAAATAGATTATGATGCTTTGAAAGAGTGTCTGAAGATTGCTTTGCTGTTGAATTGCTCTTTGTATCCTGTTTCGCAGATTATGAGGAAGACTGTTATTGATGGCTCTAATACGAGCGGATTTCAGAGGACGGTTTTGATTGGGCATTCTGGATTTTTGGAAACAGATTTTGGGAAAGTTGGAATTGAATCTATTGCTTTGGAAGAAGATGCGGCTCGGATTATTAGCCGTGAGGCGAATAAAGTTGTTTATAGATTGGATAGATTAGGAATTCCTTTAGTTGAGATTAGCACTGCTCCTGATTTAAAGACTCCTGAACAAATTAAGGAGTGTGCTTTGAAAATTGGCGAGATTTTAAGAGCTTGTCGCGTTAAGCGAGGGATTGGAACTATAAGGCAGGATTTGAATATCTCTATTAAAGGGCATGAAAGAGTTGAAATAAAGGGCTTTCAAGAGCCGAGGATGATGATTAGGACTGTTGAGCTGGAGATTGAGAGGCAAATTAATGACAAGAAAAAAGATGGAGAGGTTAGGAATGCTTTATCAGATGGGCAGACAGAGTTTTTAAGGCCTTTGCCCGGGGAGGCGAGGATGTATCCTGAAACTGATTTGCCTTTGTTGAAAATTGGGCGGGAGCTAGTTAATAGCTTGAAGAAAGAGCTTCCTAAACTTCGCGGCGAGATTAGAGATGAATTGAAAAAGAAGGGCTTGAGCGAAGAGCTGATTAATTTGGTTTTGTCGTCTGATAAATTATTAGACGAGTTTGAGACTTTACTTAGATTAGATAAAAAAGACGCTCCTTTGATTGCGAAGATGGTAACTATTTGGAGGACTGATTTAGCGAAGAAGTTTAATAAATCTGAAGGCGAGGTGATGAAAATCCTGCATGAGAGAGTCTTGGAATCAATATTGGAGAAAGTTAAATCTGGAGAGGTTGATAAGAGTGATGTGAGGGGTGTTATGATTAAGATAATACAAGGGATTCCTTTTGAAGAGGCTGTGAAGATTGAGAGATTGCAGGATAATGAGATTGAGGAGGAAATTATGAAGATTGTCAAGGAGAAGCCGGGCTTGAGGCCGAATGCTTATATGGGGCTTGTGATGGGAAAGATGAAGGGACGAATAGATGCTAAGAGAGCGATGGAATTGATTAAGAGGATTGTGAAATGATAGGTTATGCAATGTCTAAAAATGGTGTAAAGATTAGACTTACAGAAGAAAGATGGTTTCATATTATTGAGTAACATGATTATATGTCTGGGCTTAGTGATTTTGTATTAGAGGTTATTTCTAATCCTGAGGAGATAATAAAAGGAGACGAAGGTGAATTAATAGCTATCCAAAAGTTTAAGAATAATAATATTGTTGTTATTTATAGGGAAGTTAATAAGGGAGAAGGTTTTATTATTACCTCTTTTATAACTTCTGAAATTGATAGGGTTAGGAAAGGAAGCAAGAGATATAGATATAGCTGTTGTATTCAGTAAAATTGATGTTAAGGAGCAGTTGGAAGAAGCGCAGAAAATAAAGAAGCAGTTGGAAAAGGAGAGTGAGAAGGACATTCATATTTCTTCTTTTGATTTAAGCAGCTTATTTGATAAAAGCAATTTTGCAAGAGAGGGAATTATTTTTTATGGGAAGAGTTTGATTAGCAGAGAGCATTTTTCTAAAAAATTGGGATTTATACCTAAGATACAGATTGTTTATTCATTAGAAAAGTTAAAAAAGAAGGATAAGGTAAGGTTTCACTATATGTTAAGAGGAAGAAAAGGAAAATATGGATTATTGAGGGAATATGGTGGCAAATTAATTGATCCTGGAATGATTGAAATAGCTACTGAACATGAAGAGATTTTTTTATATAGTTTTAGATA
>CAZVKQ010000012.1:0-15993 GCA_964626985.1 Candidatus Woesearchaeota archaeon
CTTTTTCTGTTGTTAAGAAAGGTGGGATAATTCATTATTATGGGTTTTACCCTGAGATTGAGGTTAGGGCTCATGTGATAGAGAGCTTGATTGAGAACGAGGCTTCTCGCGCCGGGCGGAAAGTTAAGATTTTGAGGGTTAAGAAGGCAGGTGATATTGCGCCTTATAAGTGGAGGTATAGGGCTGATATAAAGATTATTTCATAATCTTTATCCCATTCAACTTGGGAAGTTGAAGGTGTTAAGGTTTTGAATTAAATTCTATTTTGTAGGGTGCTGAACTGACAATTTCTCCATATGTAATTGGGTTTGTATTCTGGCTTACTACTGTTGTGAATTTGTAAATAAAATTATCTTTTCTTTCAGTAGGTTTTCTTGGAGGGAATATATCTACTTGTAGGGTTCCAGGGTTTGCTTCTTTTAGAAAATCAAAATTCATTATGAGGTTCATTCCTTCTGTTGTTTGGGTTTTTGTTTTTAGTAAGTTTAGAAGAGTTGCAGGAACGAATGCTGCTGGGAGCATGTTTGGTACTTTACCGTTGCTTTTTGCTCCAACACAATTATAGTATTCTTCCAAATGCTCATCTTCTATGAGATATCTTTCTGAATATATCGGGCCTGCTATTTGGGGCATTATCGGATATTCTGTTCCTAGTCTTGATTTTATTGTGACTATTTGCCTTTCTTTTACTGAACCGGTTATAAATAATTCTATTGTTCTATCTTTTTCTTTGTATCCTTTTACTTGCCATAGAACTCTTTCTCCGGGATATAATGCTTCCCTGAATCTGTTCTCTTGTCCTATTATTTTTATATCTGCCCCCCAATATTCACGCATATGTTTGGCAACCCCCTCAACGAATTGCTCACCATACGCTGCGACGTGGGAGCCCATTAATGGGATGTCTTGAAATCCTGCCTTTCTTGCTCTTTTTGTTAGTCTGTGTATTGGACTGGTATCTCCTGTAATCCAACTAAATGTATCAATGTCTTCTCTTGATGGACGAATTTTTTCTCTTTCTTCAGCTAGTCTTTTATTTATTTTTTCTTCAAGAGTTTCGTCTATTGGTTTTAAGTCAACTCCCCATACTTTGCTAATTAATCTTCCTATTCCTTGTAACATTGAAGGGTTTGTTTGTGTCATTTTATGTTAGTTGTAATCTTGACTTTTTAGGGTTTTCCAAGAATTCTATTAGTTCGTCTAGTGTTGTTATGCTGTCAAATGTTCCATCTGAATTTATTTCTATTGAGTTATATCCTTTTCCAATTGAGTCTTTTGCTGCGTGGATTTCATAAGTTTTATCTATTAAGTGTTTTGCTAAAATGTATGTTTGATTTAATTCTCTTCCTAAATATTCTGGAGGATTTCCTCCTTGGAGAACTAAGAATCCTTTTTGCTGAAGCTCTTCATAGGTTGGTGTAATCATTATGTTATTATTTTAGGATAAGCTTTTAAAGTTTTCTGTTAATTTGGTTTGTAGTTTGGACGGTTTCGGATGTAGTCAACTATTTGTCTTACTGTTTGCAGTTTTTCTGCATCCTCATCTTCAAATTTTATTTTATATTCTTCATATTTCTCTTCTATTCCCATAATTATTTGGAAGTTATCTAGAGAGTCAACTTCAGTTCTAAGATTGAAGTCAGGTTTTATTCGGTCCTTGTCTATTCCTGTTTCTTTAGATATTATTTCTATAATATCATCTTCTATAATTTCATCTTCTAATGGCATTGTCATTTTATTTTAAGGGTGTTTAAAAAGATTGTTATGTTAGAGTTTAACTTCGGTTTTAATCGCAGTTTTAACGAGGTGCTATCAAAGTCTTACCTCTGCTTTATTAAATGAGTGGGCTGTTCGGCTCAAATTGCCCGCGCTACGGAATTCGTGATTTGTTTAAGATTTCCTTCGGAAATCTTTGTGCGCCGAACTAAAATTTGACTTCTGCCTTGATAGCCGTAGAAACTAGGAGCAATTAAAATTTTACTTCGGCTTTAATTGCAGTCGGGGCTTCGCCGCCGTGCCAGGTGTATCTTGGCCTTACGCGAATTGGATAGATTCTTTCTGAATTGTCGTCCAGGATTATTGCAGAGCCTTTTAGAGAAGGGAGGTCGTTGAGCTGCTGCTGGATATTTTCTAAAAGATAAGTTTGCATTATTTCATTCAGGGCTTTGATGTCTTGAGAAGCAGTTACTCTATGCGAGATTACTATGTCTGATTGTGTTAGGGCATCTGAGTGGATTTTTCCTGGCTGCTGTGTTGCCAGAACTAAAGAGATTCCTGGCTGTCTGCCTTCTCTTAATAATTGGACTAGGGCATCTGTGGCAGGAGTTGTTTCATTTTTTGGTAGGAATTCGTGCGCCTCATCTATGAAAAGCCAGATTAGGGGAGAGTCTCTTGTTGTTGTGTAGGATAAATATTCCTGCCCATGCTGGAGTGCCTGAAGCTCTTCTTTTTTTCTTGCATCCATTCTTTCTTTGAAGAGTTTTCTTGAAATTATTGAGATAACTAATGCTCGGATGTTGAATGCTGATATAGAGGAGTAGACAGAGGTGTCTAAGACTGTTGTTGTTCCTGCTGAAATTAAATCCTGAATTTCTGTTCCGTCAAGGGCTCTTGAGAAGACTCCCCATGATTCTGCTGCTTCAAAGAGAGCTGATACGATTTCTTTTGTTTCTTTGCCTGAGATTTTATCTTCTTCCATTGCTTCTTGAATGTCTTTTATTGTGTAGGGCGGTTTTAGTTTTGTGATTACTCTTTGAATTAAGACTCCGGGGAGCGATGTGAATTTTAGATTGAAGATTGAAATCCAGTCTTCTGCTTCTAATTCTGACGGCTTGAGGGCGAAGGTTTCATCAAAAGGGATTTGCTTTTTTTCGTATTCTTGTGCTTTTCCTATTGGGACGAAGACTTTTATAGGGAGCTTTTGCGGTTTTAGACCCCATTCTTTTAGCAAGTGCTTGTCTTTTTCGTTTTCAAATTTCATTGTCCAGAAAATGCCCATTGTGTCAAAGATTAGGGAGGCGATGTTTTTTGAAGCCTCTTTTTGAAGGTTGGAGAGTTCTTCGGCTATGACTCCGAGAGTGTAGCTATTGTGAACTATGATGTCATTTGCTATGAAGTTGTGATTTTCTGGAACGCAGATGTCGTAGACTTTGAAGTTGCCTTCAAGGATTTCCATTGAGATTATTTCATCCCAGAAAATGTCTGATTCTGCTAGTAATTTTAGTCCTTGGTGTTGTTCAACTTCTGCTACTTGGAGAAGGGTTTGTCTTGATGGGGCGTAACGTATTCTTTCTCTCATTGCTTTAGGGTGCTTGTATCCAAATGCTCTGCCGATTTCTGCCCAGTTTTTTGGCTTGTAAAATTCCCATATCTCTCTTGGGATTGTATCAATGTTTGGATTTTGTATTTTTACAGATATTTCTTGTTTAGCTATTTCTTGTCTATTCTTTTTTACACCAAAAAATCCAATTTTGTCTATAAATTCTAAGGCATTTGTTGAGTTTAACACTAGCTCATATGAATTGAATTTTTTATCATTGTACTTTACTGTTTTGTTTTTTAGTCTTGAAAGAATGCCAAATCTTGATAAGAGATGTTGAATTTGTTTTATTAGCCTTTTTGAAGAGGAGCTGTATGATATTTCCCAATAATTATTTGATTTGTAGATGCTTCCGTCGCAACTAAATAGTCTGTTGAGGAATAGAGCAAGGTTTTCTTTTTTTAATTGCATTATGTTATTTGATAGGTATTTCTTTGTTGCTAAAAGTCCGAATATTTCTTCTTTTTCTATTAATTTTCTTATACTTCTTTTTTCATATGTATTTTTATTTCCTTTTACGAATTGTCCTTTTTTGTTTCTGGTTTTGTTATGAAGTATTATTTTACATTTCCATTTTGGTGATGAGATTCTGTAGTGATTTTCTTTTTCTTTTATTAGTTTTAATGCGGGGTCAAATATTTCTAAAGCATTTCTAAAATCATTAACGATTTCTTCGTCAGAATTAGCAAATAGGACGACTTTTTTTGTGTGTCCTTCTGCAATTAGATATGATAACAATTTTATTTCGTGCTCTGACATTTCTTTGCTTCCAAAAGAATTAATTCTTCTTGGTGTTGCGATTCTGTTTCCAATTCTTAAGTTATGGGCTTCCTGCCATCCCCTTATAGTATAGAGTGGGTGTTCTGGAGTTAGCTTGATTTCTTTTCCACTTCTTAGTTTTATTTTTAGTAATTTATGAACTTCTCTTGAGAAGAACTCTGATCTCTCTTTATGTTCTATTTTTAGTTTGTTGTTTAGGGATAATATCTTTTCTTTATTATGTCCTAGTTCTTTTATTGGGATTTGCTGTCCGTTGGATAGGGTTATTATAGTATCTTCGTGTAGGCATTTTCCAGAGCCTCTCTTCCCCGCGACTAGGATGACATGGGAGCGGGCGATGTCCATTTGGATTTGGTTTGAGAGTGATGTATAATTGCCCATTTTGACATAGCCCTTTCCGAGATTGATTAGACCTTTGTCTGCGAACTTTATTTTGTCTGTTTGGTCTCTGCCAATTATTATGTTGTATGACATTTTTATTTGAAGGGAAGGGAATTAATAAATGTTATTGGAGTCTTCAAAAGATTTATATAATGGGCTTGTTAGGGTTTGGAATGGAAGGAGAGATGCCCTCGGGCAGTGATGAACGGAAAGACAGGAGTGGTTTGGGCAATGATAATCCTGTTTCTATTTCTAGGCCGAGTGGTAAGAAGGATCATATTGAAATTCCTGTTGGGAAGTTTTTTTCCGGCTTGAAAGTTAGGGAGAATCCATGGATGTTAGCTAGTGTTGTTTTGGGGGTTGTTTTAATAATTATGGTTATTACTTCTGGCTCCGGGGGTGTGACGGGGAGCGTTATTTCTGAGGGCGACGCTGGACAGAATGTTATTGATTTTATAAATGCGCAGGGGCAGGGAACGGCGAGTATTGTTTCTGTTGATAAGGCAGACAGTTTTTATGAGGTTGTTGTTGATTATGACGGACAGGAGCTTCCTGTTTTTGTTACTTTTGACGGAGCTTATTTAGTTGTTGATCCTATTCCTTTGGCTGCTGGAGCTGGAAATTCTGGGGGTGGGGTCGGAGGGGGAACTGGAGGGACAGGCGAGAGAGTTGATGTTGATTATGGCGATGCACCTGTAAATGGCGATTCTGATGCGCCTGTTACAATAATTGAGTTTAGTGATTTTGAGTGTCCGTTCTGTGCGAGCTTTTATTCTGAGACTTTGCCTTTGATTGAAGAGAATTATATTGATAGCGGCGACGTTAAATTGGTTTTCATGGACTTTCCATTAGAGAGCATTCATCCTAATGCCAGAGGGGCTGCTTTGGCCGCAGAGTGCGCTAGATCGCTTGGAGGTGATGAAGCTTATTTTGACATGCACGATATTTTATTTGAGAATCAGCAGGATTTGAATGAGGAAAATTATAAGAAGTGGGCGAGGGAGCTTGGGCTTGATGGAGGGGAGTTTGACGCTTGTTATGACTCTGGGGATTTAGCTTCAGAGGTAGATAGTGATTTGTTGTATGGAAGTTCGCTTGGAGTTACTGGGACGCCCTCATTTTTTATAGGAACTCCGGATGAAGGGTATTTGATGATTAGCGGCGCGCAGCCGTATAGTGTTTTTGAGCAGATGATTGAGGCGGAGCTTACTGGTTTGAATGAGTAGATTTTTAGTGAATAAATATTTATAAATAGTGCGACTAAAGTGTCCCACAATGTAATTTCTGTAGTTAAAATTATAAATCTTTAAATTATAAAATATAATATGGTTAATGGAAGAAATATTGCACATTATATATCTGATTTGTTTTATGGAGTAAGTAAATATCCTTGTGGATGGATTAAACCAAGAGTTGTCAGAGGATATTTTAATAATAATAAAATCGGACATCATCAGAGATTATTTTTTAATGAACTGTTAAAAATAGGTTTTAGGAGAACACCTTGGCAATTAGTGTTTCCAAATCAAATAGCCGGATTAATTCAAAGGATTAATCCATTAGAGGATGGAACTGATGAATATCATGTAAGGTTTTATAGCGATGGAGTAATTGATTGTGAATTAGAGATTAATAGGTTTAATGGATGGCATTGGGCGGGCAAGAGGAAACATGGAACTTACTTACTTGAGAGAGTGTTGGAGAATATGGATGATTTATCTTCCGAAGAGAAAGAAGTAATTAAGAGGCAATTTGATGCCAAACAATATTCAGATAATTGCATAAGAAAATAAAATTTAATATTTTTGTTTGTAAATAAGTGAGATAATGCTCCAACAAATTTATAATATTCCGCATCATACTTTTTATGATAATTCTTATTACATTTCGTGTTACATAATTTATTACATCAAAATTTAAATAGTCTTTTTGTTGTTTTATAAGATGGTGTTTGAAGTTCCTAAATTGCCTTATGAATTTGACGCGTTGGAGCCGGTGATTGATGCGAAGACGATGGAGATTCATCATGACAAGCATCATGTCGGCTATGTAAAAAAGTTGAACGCGGCTGTTGCTGGGACGGCTCTGGAGGGTAAGGAGATTGAGGAGATTTTGAAGGATACTAATTCTATTCCAGAGGGGATTAGGACTGCTGTTATTAACAATGGAGGAGGGCATTTTAATCATAGCTTGTTCTGGGAGATGATGGCTCCTTCTGGCAAGGGCGGGAAACCGTCTGATAAATTAATGAGGGCAATGAAGAAGGCATTTGGCTCTGGGCAGGGCTGTCATGACAAGTTTGTTGAGGCTGCTGTTTCTAGATTTGGGAGCGGATGGGCTTGGATAGTTGTTAATTCTGACAAAGAGCTGGAGATTTATTCTACTCCCAATCAGGATTCTCCTTTAATGGATGGGAAGATTCCTATTTTAGGCGTTGATGTTTGGGAGCATGCTTATTATTTGAAGTATCAGAACAAGAGGGATGAGTATGTTGAGGCATTTACTAAGATAATTAATTGGGGGAAGGTTAGTGAGCTGTACGAGAAGGCAATTAAATAATTATTTTTGTAGATTTTCTCCCGTTTTGAGTAGTTCATTATAAACTTCGGCAGTCATATAATAACTGCTTTGAGATAAACTGAGCAAGGATTTTTGATATGAAAAGCTTTAGAGTTGGAGAAGCTGATATTATTAGATTAAATTATTTTGATATTGAAGGTTTGTATAATGGTTTAATATTTTTTGCTAGAGTTAGGCATCAGATTTCTAAACAGAGTAGGGAGTAGTTATTTTCTCAAATGCCATGATGCTTCGCATCTTGGACACATCCAAAAGTAAATATGTTAAAACTTTTTGATGAAATCAATTTCTTCCTCGGAGAGCTTGAGTTGTTTTTGGATGTTTGGATTTTTTAGAATTGGTTTTATTATCGGAAATTCTTTCATTACTTGTTTTGTTGAAGTATGAGTGTGCCTGGCATATTTCAAAGCGATTGTTTTTTTCTTTACTATTTTTTGATTGTTGAGCCAGATTTTTAAAATTCTTTTTGGGCGCTCGTATTTTGTAAATCCTTGCTGAGGGGCGGGCTTTGCGAAGGAGATTCCCGCGCTTTGGAATGCGTTTTGATAAATTAAGAAACGCCATGATTGATTTTTGTAGATTCTTCCTCTGAATCTATCTGCATTTCCCAATGCGTAGTATGCTTTAGCTAGTACTTCATTTTTATATTCTTTTGGGATATTTTCTTCTATCCATAAAAGAATCTCATCTAATGAGAGAGAAGTGTTGTCAAATAGATTTAAGAAAGAGTCTCTTTCTTTGAATAGTTTTCTTAAGATATTGAATATATTTTCTTCTACATCTCTTTTTTCTTCTTTATCTACAGTGAGATTTTCTCCTACTGAATAAGATTGAAGGTCGTTAAGCGCTGCTCTTAAGTCGCCTTGTGATTTTATTGCTATTTGATTTAGAAAGTGCGTGTTTTCATTGATGTTTTCTTTTTCACAGATTTTTTTTAGGATTTGCGATATTGTTGATATTGGAAGAGGTTTTAACTCTACTAGTTTTGATTTTGCTCTTATTGGCGATAATTTTGACTGCCAGACGTCGTTGCAAGTCATTATAATTGGAAAGCTTGTTGTCTGAATTATTCTTGCTAGTTCTGGAATTCCGCCGATGTCTGTTCCTGTGACACCGTCAACTTCGTCCATTAGGAGAATTTTTCCTTTTTTCATTAATGATTGTTGTTCTGCAGCTGGTTTCAGCCTGCCTTCTAATTGCGCCCTGTTTCTTAAATCTGAAGAATTTAATTCTAAGATTTCTAAGTTGTTTTCTTTTGCTGTTGTTATCACAAGAGAGGTTTTGCCTGTGCCTGCCGGACCGTGGAGAATTAAGGCTTTCTTTTTTGGGAATTCGTTTAGGAATTGTTTTATTTGGGATATTGCCAGAGTTTGCCCTATGATTTCTTCGTATTTTGATGGGCGGTATTTTTCTGTTAGGGGGGTGTGTTCATGTATCATTTTAATTTTTAGAAGCGAGAGGTTATAAAGATTATTACGATGATTATTATATTTAGAAAGTGCATTTCATATTCAGAACAAAAGGAATTAGCAGAACAAGTTCTGCTAATTCTCGCTTCAAGGAAGCTTTGAATTAAGGAATGTAATGAAATAATTTATAAATACTTTAGCATTAAATAAAATAATAAAAATGGTAAAGAAATCAAGTAAAATATTAAAATTTTTAAAGTGGATAACTCTTGCGTTGGGGATATTGGCTATCATACTACTTACTATAGCAATAATAAATAACTTAAACTCAATATGGTAGATGGTAAATGATTTAATAATAGACTGGACAATAAATCTTGTGAATTTTTTAATTTATATAATGATTTTTGTGAGAGTTATTGGAACTCCTTTTTTTAGTACTTTTGATTTAATCGCATCTTTAATAGGGATAATTGCAGGAGTTTTATGGTTATCTATAAAGGCGTTCAAATGAAATTCCTAGAAAATTCCCTAGTCGCTTTATATTTAGAAAAAAGAGGATTAAAATTTTTAAGAAGCAGAAACTATTTTAAATGGGAGTTTTAATTCAATATCTTTGAGAGTTTTTGCTTTTTTTCTAAAATTAAGTATGCCCACTCCGATGATTTCATCTGTTTCTTCATTTTTAAAAATAGTTACACCGGAAGCAATATCTTCTCCATAATTGGGTATAGGACTTCCTATAAATATCTCTAAATAGCCCCCTCCTTCATCATAATAAATTCTCATATTTCCTTTCATTTTATATTTCTTACAAAATAGGTTGATAATATTGACCCTTCTTCATTTATATATTTAACTACAACCTTTAGGAATTTTGATTTCCATTTTTTGTGTTTGAAATATTTGAAAAAATACTCAACTCCTTCTCTTTCATCGAGAATGTTTTTGTCTGGCTTTAGCAAGTTTCCGTAATCTCTTCTGGATTTTTGACATTTGAATGTTCTGTTCTTATATGGGTCCATCTCTCTTTTGTTAGTCTAACTTTTCTGCCAGTTTTATCAATAATTTAAAAAATATTTGACATTTTTAATTTAGAGCTAAGATTGTTATAAATATTTTTATGATATTCAGAAAAAGAATATTAATTAAGTCGCTTTGCCCTGCCCAGCGAGGACGAAAGAGGCTAGGAGGGATTGGAGCTGGACAAATTCGTCAGAGCCTTCTGTCATTCTGAATTCGGCTTCACCTGTTTTTTCTGTTAATCTGACTTTTATTTCTGGCTCTATTGGAAGATTCCAGATTTCTTTTTGGATTGATTTTATTATATCTGTGCCGGAGACTGATTCTTTTAGCATTGTGTCTAATAATTTGTCTCTTGAGCGTATAAAATCTCCTGTGAGAGCATAATCCAATACAATTCTAATGTCCTTTGGTTTTGCTGTTGAGAGAATCATGTTTATCATTTCTGAATTTACATTTGGGGAGATTGTAGCTGTTGCTTGGAGTATATTTATTGCCCTTCTGCAGTCTCCTTCTGATGCTTCGTAAAGTGTTTCAAATGAGTCATCTGACATAGTTAGTTTCTGGTTTTCAGCTATTCTTTTTATTACAGATGAAATGTCTTTTTTTTCCAAGAGTTTAAATCTGAATATGACGCAACGGGATTGGATGGGGTCTATTATTCTTGATGAATAGTTGCACGACATTATGAATCTGCAGGTGTTTGAGTAATTTTCCATTGTTCTTCTTAGGGCTTGCTGGGCTTCTTTTGTGAGGGCGTCTGCTTCGTCAAGGAAAATTACTTTGAACGGAACTTTTCCCAAGGACTTTGTTCTTGCAAAGTCCTTTACTTTTTGTCTTACAACATCAATGCCTCTTTCGTCTGATGCATTTAGTTCTAAATAGTTCTCTCTCCAGTTTTGCTCAAATAATTGTTTTACAATTACTAAGGCAAGAGTTGATTTGCCTGTGCCTGCCGGGCCTGCAAATAGCAAATGAGGAATGTTTAGAGACTGCGTTAGTGATTTTACTCTTTTGATTATTTCCTGCTGGCCGACGATTTCTTCAAAATTTTGCGGCCTGTATTTTTCTGTCCATATGTCTGATTGAGCCATAACTTGGTTTTAGATTAAGAAGGTTATAAATATTATTGTGGTTTAGGGTGTAAGTTAGTGGGTTTTAAGTGTTTGGTATAGCGAGGATTTTTTGCTTTTTTTCTTTCTATGGAATGGCCGTTCTCCCAGAATGTTGGTGAATGTAGGACTGAGTATTCTGAATCAGAAAGTTTATTTTTAATATACCTAATTGCTTTTGCTTCAATTTGCCTTATTCTTTCTTTAGTTACACCATAAATTTTCCCAACTTTTTTTAATGTTAATCCTTCAAAATATCTTTTTTGGAGTATGTCTCTTTGTTTTTGAGGAAGTTCTTGCATTATTTTAATTATTTCTTCCAATAGACTTTCATCTAATTTGCTTCTGAAATAAGATGTAGGAGTTGCTGAATTGCTATCTATTTCTTGAGAGATTATTTCTAGCGGTTTTGTTATTAGGTGGGATTCTTCATCTGCCATTTTTTTATCTGCTAAATACTTACCATATTCATTACGATTTCTAAATCCTTTTTGTTGAACTAGATAAGTATTATATTCAGTAGGATTCCTGAATCCTGCTCTCATTGCAGTCATCGAGGTATGAGAATAACTTAATGTTATTCCGAGAGCCTCAGCTATTTCTTTTGGTTTTTTTCCTTGTTCCATAAGAGCCTTGATTTGCTCAAATTTATTTGGCATAGAAATAGTGAAAGATATTGCTTTTTAAAAGTATCTTGGGATGAATTATTTATGTGTTTATGCAGACCTTTGCCTGTGCAATCTACGCTTGCGCTTCTCTTTTTTGAGGCGCTTTCGCTGCCATTTCCACCGCATCTGCCTTTTCTTTTTCCAGCGTCTTGATGAGCGTTTCATGGTTTGGATTAGAAGGGCGGGTTTTTAAAACTTTAGTTGTTTTATAAATTAAGCTTGAGCTTTTCAATGTCATTTTTGAATATTTTAGCTCTTTCTTCGCCGATTATTTTTCTGTAGAATTCTGCAGGGGAGTGTATTGCTTTTCCGAGGGTGCTTGCCTCTTGGATTATCATTGCTATATCTTTTTCAGGGAGAGATGTTTTTGAGAGGATTCTCCAGCCCTTGATTGATGACGGCTCTGCTTTTTCCTGGTAGTCAAGAGCTTTTAGAATGACTTCTTTGCTTGAGATTTCTTCGTATACCAGAGAGTTTAGAATCATCCTTGATTTTTTTGAGTTTGTTTTTGTGTAGTCTTTTGTTATAAGGTCTGTTTCTTTTTCTACATCTGTTATTAGTTCTTTAAGTCTTGATTTTAGGAGTGTTCCTTCGTTGCCAAGTTCTATTATGTATTTTTGCAGGTTCTTTGCTATTTTTGTTATGAGCGTTCCTTTCTGGATTGAAGTTATGGCTTGGTTTAGACTTGGGTAGTTTTTCATTTCAAGATTTGTTAGTTTTTTTATGCTGATGTCAAATAGCTCTCTTTGTTTTTCAAGGAATTGAATATGCTCGTTTGCTTTTCTTAGAAGCTCGTCTGAGTTTACTAGGGTGTGGCGGATGTTTTTGTAATATAAGGTAATTTCATTTTTTCTTTCAGAGATTGCTATAACTAGGGTGCCTGTCTGCTTTGCCATTCTTTCTGCTGCTTTGTGCCTTGTTCCTGTTTCAACGGTTTTGATTTTGCTGCTTGGCGTCAGAAGGACATTGGCGTAGTTTATTTTTTTGGCATCACTTGATAGAATTATTGCGCCGTCCATTTTTGTCAGTTCAATTAATTTTTGCGGCGTGAATTTTGCGTTTATTCTGAAGCCGCCGTCGATTAATTGCGGGACCATATCATTTTCTATTGCGATTATTGCTCCTTTGCCAGCTTTCAGTGTTCCATTTAGTGCGGCTCTTAAATTTGTTCCCGGGGCGACGGTTCTTAATATGGTGTAGAATTCTTCTTCTGTTACTTTTTCTGCGTTGTTCTTTTTTGTTATTGTTTCCTGTTTTTCTGCCATTTTTTGCTTTGTTTATATAGGGCTTTGCTACAGAAGTTTTTAAATTTAATGAAGTTGCCGTTGAAAGCTTTGGCAGATGCTTTTGAGTTTAGAAAAGAAGAATGCCCCTGCCGTGGGTGGTCATTTGTCTTTTTTTGGGAATGCCCCTACAGGGATAGAATATCTTTTCTCTAATAATTAGAGCTTTTACATTTAATTTTGCATGTTAAATAAATAGAAACATTTAAATATTATTGGCTTTACATTTAACTATGAAAACTGAAGAGCTACTTGAAGGAATAAGTGGGATGCAGACAATAGAGTCAGTAAAAAAGATACTCGGAGTGAGCAAAAACAAAGCGGTCTATTTCATATATAGGCTCAGAAATAAAGGGTATGTTAAAACAAAGTATTCTAGAGACAAAAAGAGAGTTTATTATATATCTGCTGAAAATGCTCTTGGTGGAATGAGCTATGTAGATATTCTGAATAAATATTCTCCTATTAAGCTTTCCACAACAGAGGTTTACAAAATTTATGGTAGAAACGTAACTATTGAAGAAACTATTGTATATTCCGTTAAAACTCGAAAAATAAGGTATATTCTAGCTTCACTTTGGCTTTTCAAACATATAAAAAAATGGGGAGAACTTTACCAGCTTGCTAAGAAAAACAACTTTGAAAGAGAAATAGGAGCATTGTATGACCTAGCAGTGCGGAAGATTCCTAAGATGAAAAAGATGAATAAGAAATATAGGAGTAATTCTCTTCCTAGCAAAACAGATAAATATAAGGAAATTGCAGAAGGGATGAAGTCAAAAGATTATGAAGAGATAGAAAAAACCTGGAAAGTTCATCTACCTCTTAATGAAAAAGACTTAGAGGCTTATGAAAAATGATTTCAGTTAAAGACCAACAAAAGTTGTTAATTCAAATAGCAAATACTCTGGAAAAAGAGATCACTGTTTATGCGGTAGGCGGAACTGCTATGATGTTTCTTGGTTTGAAAGAAGCCACTCTTGATATTGATTTAGTGTTTAACGACAAAAAAGACAGATTTGCTTTCAAAGAAGCAGCCAAATCCTTAGGTTATAAAGAACTTGATTCTGTTATTGTCTATGGTGTAAAATCAAACAGACCGGAAATGCTTAGTTTAGGAGACTCTCGTCTTGATTTATTTCTAACTGAAGTTATTGACTTTATTTTCTCTGATAGTATGAAAAGCAGAGCCGGGCAGGTTCACCAATTTGGAGATAAACTAATTCTTAAGATTGCGGATGTGCATGATGTAATTGTTATGAAGTGTGCTACAAAGAGGGCAAAAGACGAAGAAGACATAGTTAAACTTGTCAAAACTCATCCGATAAATTGGAACATTCTTGTTGAAGAAGCAAAAAATCAGGTTGCATTAGGAAATGAAGCAGCAATTCTGCAACTCGGAAATTTATTCGAGAAACTTAGAGACAAACACAAGATAAACGTTCCAAAAGACCTTTTAGGCAAACTTTGGAATTTGATGAAAGAACAAGCAGAAAATAAATTGGATAAAGAGAAATCCAAACATTAGCTCACCAATCAAACATTTCAATAATTGTTTTTCTCTCTGTTCATTGTTCCTAGGGAATCTTCGGCCATTTTCATATAGCCTTGAGCAGGATTGTTGTTAGGATTGACTAGTTTTATTTTGTCTTTTTGCTTATGAACAATTATTTAGTATTCTGAACAATGGGATGCCCCTGCCGTGGGTGGTCTTTTGCCATTTTTTGGGAAATGCTCCGTATGGGCATGGACTTGCTTGCTATGCCCCGTTCAGGCATTGACCCCCTCAGGTTAGTATGGAAACTTCAAGTATCTTTTCTTGTTTTTCCTCCACTTTCGTGAATATGATCTTGATCATCTCTTTTTTCTCCTGTTTGCCAGCATGTCTTCAACAACATCTGATATAGAGCCATACTCTTCATTGACCTTTATATTCAATAGCTCCTTCCATAAAGACTTCCTTATAAGAACTGTTTTCCTCTCCTCATTTTCATCTTTCTTTGCCATTCACTATTTAAGTGACTCCTCTTTTTAAAGTTTTCTATTTCTGCACTATTATAACTTGTGCATTTATGTATAGATATGGTCGCCACAATGTTTAAAAAGACGTTGAACATTCAACAAATATATACACAAATAGAATATCTGTATTTGTGTATCAAAACAATCAAAATGACACAAGCTAAAAGTTCAGAGTGTGATGAAAACACCATAAAAATGCAACAGATATAAATGTTGCGCCCAATAGGGTGAACAAAACAGGACAGTGCCCCTGCCGGGATTTGAACCCGGGTTTCTGCCGCGAAAGGGCAGTGTCCTTGACCACTAGACTACAAGGGCTAATTCTTTTTGGCTAAAATGTCTTTTAAATGTTTGTTTTTATTGCAGGAGGCTTTTTAGGGAAAGAAATAAAAACCCTTCTTATCGTATATTTATATGGAAAATTTTAGAGGAATGTTATTTAAGGAGCTTGTTAAGAAGGGATATTCTGAGTTTAAAGGAAGGAGGATTTGGGACATTGCCAATAGGAGTTTTCTTTATGGAAATGACGAGCTGGCTAAGAAGTTTCTTGAATTTAGAAGCTTTCCGAGATATAAAAAGACAATTGTTGACATAGAAGTTGGCCTGATTAAAGATAATGCCGGCAGGTTTCTTTCTGGGCTTGGAGAAGATGCTTTTAATTTGATTGACATGGGTTGCGGAGATGGGAGCAAGGCAATAGAGCTGATTAGAGAGCTTGATAAAAGCTATAAAATAAGATTCTGTCCGATTCATATAAATGAATATCTGATTAATCTTGCTCTGGATAATATTAAGAAGGAAGGGTTTGAAAGTGTTAAGGAATTTAAATCGTATGTTTCTTACCTGGATTCTTTTGACGAAGTGGCTGATTTATTGAGAGATAAAAAATATAAGAGAAATGTTGTACTGCTTTTAGGGAGCATTTTGGCGAGCTTTGAAATTCATAGTTATTTGTTTAAGATGAGCCAGGCGATGCATTCAGGAGATTATTTGATTATTGGAAATTCTATAAGAACCGGGGAGAGATTTTCTAACTTGGAACTTTATAAGAGTTCTGTTTTTGAGAATTGGTTCAGGCCCATTATTATAGAATTAGGATTTGAGAATAATGAAGTTGATTATGATGCAAGGTTTGAGAACGGGAGGGTTGAACTATTTTTTAAGGTTAAAGTTAATAAGAGTTTGGAGCATGATGGAAAGAAGTTTTATTTTAAGAAAGGTGATGAGATAGTTGCTGCGGTTTTGTATAAATATTATGAATATGAGCTGAAGGACTTTTGCAGGATGTATTTTAGAGACGTTGAGATTGCTGTTGATGTAGATAACGAGCATTCTTTGATATTGTGTAGGAAATGATTTTTTCGTTAACACTGCGGGCTTTCTCGCTGCGGAATTTATCATCACACTCTCTTGCTG
>CAZVKQ010000013.1:0-10068 GCA_964626985.1 Candidatus Woesearchaeota archaeon
GAATATGCACTCCCCGAGCCATAAGAATAGCTTCCAGAAGCAGAACTGGGATAAACACCGCTAACAAAACTATTAGAATTATGGTAAGGCCCGAACTCATTAAAACTTGACTGCCTATATTCAGCAGGAACACTAACGCTATGAGTCAAACTAAAGCCCCTATCTTTACCTTTAATATCCTCTCTAAACTCCCATCTCTCGCTCAAGTCAATAACTCCTTCGTTTCCTCCACTATATCTATGATTAACAGGAAACTGCAAAGCGCTAACACTAATCAAACTGAACAAAACAACTCCAATCATCAGTAATATTGCCTTTCTCATAACTATCTACAAAATCCAATATTTATAAACCTTTCCTTTGTTACCACTATAAAGAAACAGAAAGAAGGGCGAGAAAATGAAAACTCTTTAAAAGAACAAAAACTTACCAAAGAAATGTGGCCCTTCAAGAATAAAAATACCCAAAGAGGAATATCAATTTTTCTAATTATAATAGGAATACTTATAATTATTATAAGGCCAATATCAAGTATACTAAATAACACCGGCTTAAATGCTTTCATAACAGGATTGATAATCTCCTTCGTAGGATTCTTTTATTTTATGGACATTCAATAAGATGAAAGATGAGAAAATCAAACTAAAAAATATCAAGGACTTAGAATACAACCACATACTAAATAAGCAGAATGTTTTTCTGATAACTTTCGGAACAGCAATAATCTCAGTAATTTTGAGCAATAATATACCAGAAGACTTAACAAAAGGAGGATTAATCTTGGCATTTATTTTAGCAATAATTCTTTCATTAATGTATTATGGAAAAAAGTTAGAAGATAAAATAGAAGAGATAAAAAATATTTAATAATACTCTCTAACATCCTGCTCCTTCAAAATCTTCATTGCGATTTTCTTATATGCCCTCCCCACCTTTCCCCCCGGCCTAAAATGCGAAAGAGGCAGACCTCTGACATGGCTCTCAAAAACATCGTCAGAGTAAGGAATCATAAATGTCTCTTTATCAAGAAGCTCCCCGACATCTCTCCCAACCTCTTTAGAATAATTTTTCTTCCAAGGCATCAAGCTCTTCTGCGATTTAGTGATAATAGCCCCCTCAATATTCATATCAATACCAATTTTATCAAAGAACCTCCCAAAAGAATTCTTCAATGTTTCAACACCCTCCAGGGCAAAAACCCCGGGATCCAAAACAACAAAAACTTTGTCTGCCGCAGCCATTCCATTGATAATAAAATGGCTGTAAACCGGGGGTGTATCAACCAAAATAAAATCGTAATCGTCCTTAATCTTGCTCAAAGCCCTGTCAAGAATCTTCGCTTGTCCAGCATTTCCATAGGATTTAACATCAATCAAAGCAAGCCTGTCATTTGCCGGCGCCAAATGCAGATTCTCAACATCTGTCTCAACAATAACCTCCTCAAAACTCTTCTTTTTGTTCATAACATCATAAACGCTCTCTCTAACTCTTTTTTTGTCAATTCCCAATCCAGAAGTAGCATTCCCCTGCGGATCTAAATCAACAACCAAAACTTTCCTCCCGACTTTAGCCAAGAAACCTGCAACATTCAGGCACGACGTTGTTTTGCCAGTCCCCCCCTTGTAGTGAGCAAATGTTATTATCATTTTCCAACTCCAACATTAACTATCATATCTCTTAAATAAACAGCTAATATAAAAACTTATTTACACAAAAAAACTCGCAATAAATAATCCCACAGCAATAACAGTTGTCAAACCATAAACGCCCCTGCTCCAAGCCAGAATCTTAGCCCCGTCAAAAGGCATAACAGGAATCATATTAAAAGCTGCAAGAAGAGAATTAATAGTCAAGCCGAAATCAAGAACAGCTCCCAGAAAATCCCCCACACTAAAAGCTAAAAGTAAAACTAAAAACAAAACAGCCAAAAAAATATTAGTCAATGGCCCAGCCAGGGAAATCTTTCCATTTCTTTCTCTAGTCAATCCATACCCAGAAATAAAAACAGCTCCCGGAGCAGCAATAATAAAGCCAAAAAGCGAGAAGACAACAGCCAAGAAAAGCATACCATAAAATGCCTTAAACTCCGCAAAAAGACCATATTTAATAGCTACATATTTATGCATCAGCTCATGCAGCAAAAACCCAACTCCAGCAGTAAAAAAGGCAATAATAAAAGCCAACAATAAGCCAGAATCAAACACAAGCAAAGCCCTATATCCTCCACTCAACAAAATAGCAAAAGCCAAAGAAATCATAGCTCCAGCAGAAATTAAATCTCTCTTTTCACGACGGCTAAATTTCATAACAAATTAAAATCTCCAAAATATAAAAACTTATTCAAAGCTTTAGCGACTCCACAAGCCCCTCTTAATTCTAATAAGCTCTCTTTCAGTAACTGCTTCACGAAGACGATTCATTCTTTCATATCTCTCATCAACAAGATCTTCATCAACCGCTCTTCTGCTTTCATTTAAGTAATTTTGATTAGTCGCGCCTTGGGCAACAGTCTGGCTATATTCACTGACAATACCTCTAAAAAAATATCTTCCCATTTTAAAAAATCAGAATCAAGCCAGCTCGCTTTCAATAATCTGCTGGAATGCACTAAACGGCTGTGCACCACTCAAAGGCTTCCCATTAATAACAAAATAAGGAGTCCCCTGCCCGCCAGACGCTTGAGCATCTCTTGCATCTGCCTGAACTTCGTTTCTAAATTCCCCGGAATCCAAGCACTCTCCAATATCATATCCCATGTCAGATGCCCAGCTCTTTAAGTTAGCAACACTCAAGCTTGGCTGATTTGCAAAAATCTCATCATGATACTCAAAATAAGCATCATCCCCTCCCTCTGCTCTCACGCATTCAGCAGCTTCAGCAGACGGCTGTGCCAAGGAATGAATTGAAGTCAAAGGAAAGTCTCTGTATATAAGTTTAACCTTTCCAGTATCAATATACTGTGACTTTATTTGTGGCAGTGTATCGCTCCAAAATCTTGCACAGAAAGGGCACTGATAATCACTGAATTCAATTATTGTAACAGGAGCATCAGAATCTCCCCAAATAGCGTCGTCATCTTCGCTCGCGCTGACAATTCCAACTTGTCCGCTTGGCGGCGTTACAGTTGGAGCACCAGCAGTAGCGCCGGTAGTCGAACCGCCCCCCTCCCTAAAAACAAAAAATCCCCCTACTACCACAACAGCAAGTAGAATAAATGTAGAATATTTCCATAAGTTATCCTTCTTTATCTGCAGAGTAAAAGTTTCCTGCTTCTTCTCATTAGATTCAAAAAACGGATTGCTCTCCTGTCCAGATTTGTTCTCGCCTTCCATCTCTTTTCCTAAATTCAATCATATTTAAATCTTTGCTCCAACTTGGGGCAAATGAGTTAAAGATGCGAAGCATCTTTAAATCTTTTCATACTTTGTTCGCTCAAACATCAGAATCTTTATAAACCATAGAATCATAAAAGCTCATCAAGAGGCGAAGATGAAAAATTGTATGTACTGTAAATCAACTATCAACGAAGATTCTGTAATAGATGTCTGTGATTCTTGCGGTTACCAAGTCTGGGGAGGAAGAATGTTCGCAGCAATAAAAGAGAACATGGAAAAAGCAAGGAAAGTCGGCGACCTAAACCAAGGCTCAATTTCATTTCAGGAAAAGCTAAAAGACTGACTGATTCCTCCATTCAAATTGCTTCAATATCCTGTAGCCCAACCAAAAACATTTAAACTTGAAATCTCGGAAGAGATGAGAGTTAAAGATTTGTTTAGCAAATCTTTAAAAACTCCCTTTCTCCCCTAATAATATGCTTAAATACAAACGAGTCAGAAATAAAGGAAAATTCTCATTCACGAGATTTTTCCAGAAGTTCAAGCCCGGAGACAAAGTCGCAGTAGTGCGCGAACTTAGCCAAAGCTTCGGCTACTCAAAAAGACTCCAAGGAAGAACAGGCAAAATTCTGAACAAGCGTGGCTCTGCCTACGAAATTGAAATAAAAGACATGAACAAACCGAAAAGATACCTAATCAGGCCAATTCATCTTACAAGAATTCAGGAGGCAAGCGTAAAATGAGAATCCTAAGTCAAACACCAGTCCCAATAGCAGAAGTAAAATCATATGTAAAAGACTTTGAAGACAGAAAACCCTTCCAAGACTATCTAAAAAAATTCTCAAAACTCTCAAAGGAAAAAGCAGAAGCCCTGTCTAAAGATATACACGCATTAAACAATCCTAAAATAAAACAATCTCACATAGTTAAAATAGCAGACTTCGTTCCAAAAAATACAGAGCAGTTGAATAAAATATTCATAGACGTTTCACTTAGCGAGGAGGAAGCAAATGCCATCACAGGTATTACAAGCAAATATTGAAAATGACAGAGAAAGAAGAATATGCAATAATCTTAGATTACCTTCCATACGGTTATCCAATGGGAAAGAGAATGTCTTCTATAGCAATAGCCATAGGAACTAAGACATTCGCCCTTTTAGAGCTGGTTCCAAGAAGAGGAATGACACTCTCTCCAAAAGAAAAAGTTTATATAGGCCCAGAGAAAAGAGATAAGATATACTACATTGCAGGAAGACTGCAAAGAGAAAAACTAACAGAGACTGCAAAGATCCAACTCCAAGAGTTCATAGAAAGCGTGGTTGGGGAGCAGGAGAAGACATTCATAGACTTCTTCAACAACGCTCAGCCGGTAAACACGCGTCTTCACCAACTCGAGCTCCTCCCGGGATTTGGAAAAAAACACACAGAAGAAATATTAAACGCAAGGAAGGAAAAGCAGTTTGAATCCTTCAAGGACATAAAGAGCCGCGTCAAAAGCATTCCAGATCCGAAAAAAGCAATAGAAAGAAGGATTCTGGAAGAACTGCAAGTGAGACAAAGATTCAATTTATTCGTTAAATAAAATGGCACAAACACAACAGACAGAACAAGCATCACGAGAAGGTAGGCCTACTTGGGAGAGGAATAAGAATGGATTTCTTGAATTGAATATTGGGGTAGGAGGCTATATTACAGCAGGTAAAGGAAGGGAAATAGTGCCAACGATATCTGACAGAGAAGTAGTAGGCCATTTAGGCAAAGATAATCAGATATATATTTCTTTTTCAAATAGCTATTCTGTAGAAAATATAGTCTTCATATACAGATTCAAAAAAAATCTCGATGAAGCAGGAATTCCCTATAGGATTGAACAGCCAATTGCTCGAATATGGGCGGCACAAACTCTCCGGCAGAGAGCAGAAGCCCTAAATCAAATAGCAGACGAACTGGAGAAACCACAAGATGCCTAAACAAACACAACAGACAGAACAAGCATCACGAGAAGGAAGACTTAGCTGGGAGAAGGTAGATTACCCCTGGGCCGATTATATAACTGTCCTAGGAGATCATATGTATACAAAGCAAGACATGAGGGGTTCAATTAGATTCGGTGAATACATAGTCGGCCACGAAGGAGGAGAAGGGGAAATAACTACATTAAGATGCCCCACAGTATATCATCTTGATGAAATAATGTATATTCTACAATTCAAAAGAGACCTAGACAAAGCAGGAATTCCTTATAAAATATCAAACTCTTTAGATATATGTAAAGCAGCAAAAGTCCTCAGAGGAAGAGCAGAAGAACTAAATCAAGCAGCAAGTGAATTAGAAAATCTATAAAATGCCTAAACAAGAACTCGAACAGAAAAAACCAGAGAAGCACCAAGAAGAAGAGCACGAAACCCTAGTCAGAATTCTAGGCTACGATGTCCCTGGCTCAAGAAACATAATGGCGGGCTTGACAAGAATTAAAGGCGTATCTTGGGCATTATCAAACGCAATCTGCATCTCTCTTAATATTGATAAATCAAAGAAAATATCAGGCCTCTCAAAAGACGAGATAAAAAAAATAGAAGGATTTATTTTAAATCCTCAAATCCCGGACTTCATGAAAAACAGAAGAAAAGACCCTGAAACAGGTTTAACAACGCATCAATCAGGAGTAAATCTGGAGATGAAAAAAGAATTTGACATTAAGAGAATGAAAAAGATGAAAAGTTATAAGGGCATTAGGCACTCTCTGAAACAGCCGGTAAGAGGGCAAAGAACACGCTCTCACTTCAGAAGCAGGGGAAAAGCAGTCGGAGTAACAAAGAAAGCAAAGTAAAATGATAAAGAAGAAAAACCTATTAGTCAGACCGAAGAAGCCGTTTGAATCGTTTCGTATCAAAGAAGAAAATTTAATAGTAAAAAAATACGGGCTGAAAAACAAAAGAGAGGTTTGGAAAACTCTTGCAAAAATAAATTATTACAGAAGAAGAGCAAAAGACCTCGCAAACTCTCCACAAGAAGAAAAAGAAATTCTTTTCAGAAAACTAAAAGCTCTTGGTCTCAGAACAAATTCAATTGCAGATGTTCTTGATTTAAAAGTTGAGAACTTATTGGAAAGAAGGCTTCCGACAATAGTCGTAAAAAAAGGAATTGCCTCAACTCCAAAGCAGGCCCGCCAAATGGTCGTCCACAAAAAAATCCTCGTAGACAACAAAGTAATGAACGCCCCAAGCTACATAGTAAAAGTTGATGAAGAAGATAAAATATCACAGAAAGAATCAAGACCAAAAGCTCAAAATCAGGAGGCTCCTCAATGATGGCGGAAAAAGACTTAACAAAGGAAATAATAGTAGAGAAAAAAGAAATAATTGAAGAAGCCCCAAAAGCAAAAAAGAGAGAGGACAAGCAGGGCGTGGCAGGAATAGCCCACATTTACAGTTCAGCAAACAACACAATAGTTCACATTACAGATTTGTCAGGAAACACAATCTCAAGAATCAGCGGAGGGATGGTCACAAAACATTCAAGATTAAAGGCAAATCCAACAATAGCAATGTTCGTCGCAAAAAGAGCAGCAGAAAGGGCAAGAGACTTGGGAATAACAGAGCTTTATATCAGAATGAAAGGAAAAACGAGAAGCCCTGGAGTCGGCCCAGGCTCTCATTCAGCAGTTAAAAGCCTAAGCAAGGAAGGCTTCAAGATAATCAACATTTTAGAAACAACTAAATTCCCTCGCGGCGGTCCAAAGCAAAAAGGAGGCAGAAGAGGAAGGAGAGTCTGACCCCAAGATTTAAAAGACTATTTTAGGTATAATAATATGGAATCAATACTAAACACCCCTGAAAAACTTGTATTAAGATTAAACGCGAATGAATCTTTGGCAAACGCAATAAGAAGAAGCATTGCAGAAATACCAACTCTTGCAATAGACGAAGTTGAAATTTTCAAGAACGACTCCGCTCTCTACGACGAAGTACTCGCGCACAGATTAGGTCTAATACCTCTAAAAACAGAAAAGTCAATGTCCTCAAAGACAAAAATAGACCTCAAGCTATCAAAAACAGGCCCATGCACAGTTTACGCAGGAGACCTCAAAGGTCAGGCAGAAATAATCCATCCAAAAATCCCAATAACAATCTTAGACAAGAATCACAAATTAGAACTTATAGCGACGGCAAATCTTAATATTGGCCTCAATCATGCAAAGCACGTTCCAGGTTTATGCTATTACAGGCACCTCCAAGAGATAAAGTCCTCTCCAGACATAGACAAAATAATCCAAAGCGCAAAATCATCCTACTTCAAGCCGGAGAAGAAAGGAAATTCGTGGCTCGTAGATTTGCCAGAAGCAGCAATAGATGAAATACTTGAAATAGATAAAGAGGCAATTAAAGACTCAAGTGAAATAATCTTCATTATAGAATCTTACGGCAACCTTCCAGCAAAAGATATTCTTTTAGGAGCAATAAAATCTCTCTCGTCAAACCTCGACGCCTTTGAAAAAGCGCTGAAGTAAAATATATAACTTCCATTCTAATCTGATTTATAGCGGGAATGCCGGAGTGGTCAAACGGAACACGTTAAGGCCGTGTTGGCTTAGTGCCTGCGAAGGTTCGAGTCCTTCTTCCCGCACTTCTCTAGAAGTATAGGCACTAAGAATTTGAGCCTGCGAAAATTCTTTCAGTCCAACTTTACAAAAGAATCTAACAAAAACCAGAATTAATAAATTGCACTCAGCCTCATCAACCGAGAGAAGAGGGTTTGATTCCCCCTGCTGCCAGATGAAATGTTTACCAAGGAATTAAATAAGATAAAAAATCAATAACAGCTGTAAAAAGCATCTCTGCAAGATCTCTGCACAAACTTCTCAATCTCCGAAGAATCATTTCCTCTCCAGCTTCTTCAACCTATCCTCAAACTCTTTCATTTTATCGCTTAAGCTCTTTTGGTTCTTATTATAACTTTTATCCATTGAAGTCACAAAATCGCTCAAGTAAGCATTAAACAATGTGCTTAACTTCCCTCCAAACATCTTTAATTTTCCCCTAGCCCTTTCAAGCATTTCCTTGTCTACAGTAATATTGACCCTGACTTTCTTCTTCCCGCGTCTAATTTTTATTCCCATACATATTAATGTGTATTAGGGTATAAAAACCTTCCGCTCACTAAACATTTATAAACCCTCTAATCACACTATGATTAATGTTATCCAAAACAAAAATAAAATCTCGTTTAGCAAAAAAAACAAGTCCTGAATTAAAAGAAACAATAGCATTAGCTATGAAAAATCCAGAATGGAATCATATAGCAAAATTACTTTCTTCATCTACAAAAGCCCAGGCAAAAACTAACCTCGCAGAAATAGACAAACAAGTAAAAGTAGGAGACACAATAATAGTCCCGGGCAAGATCCTCTCAAAAGGAGAGCTGACAAAAAAGATATCTCTAAGGGCATTAAAAATTTCGGAAAAGGCGAAACTAAAGCTCCAGGAATCAAAATCAGAATTTTCAACAATTAAACATGAAATAGAAAAAAATCCAAAGGCGCAAGGAGTAAAAATAATAAAATGACTGGCGAAACCAAGACATATAGGGTTGGAGGCACTTCCCCGGAAGGGCACAGGACAAATGTCATTTATCACGCTATAAATCCAGAAGAGGCAGGCGAAAGAGCAGCGAATGACGGCATCACCATTGACGATATAACTGAAATTTTAGAAGACGAAGAAGATGAATATTCGCATCCCGGAAAAAAACCCAGGAGCAATCAATGAAACAAAAAATAATAATCGACGCAGCAAATGCAGCTTTAGGCAGATTAGCAAGCTACGCAGCAAAGCAGTCCCTCCTAGGAAAAGAAGTAATAATTGTAAACTGCAGCAAGGCAATAATATCAGGCAAGAATTCAACAACTATAAAGTCTTATCAGGAGAAAAGAGCAAAAGGCGGCTCCTCGCAACACGGCCCATTTTTCCCCAAATCTCCGGAAAGATTAATGAAAAGAACAATAAGGGGAATGCTTTCGTACAAACAAGCTCGCGGTAAAGAAGCCCTAAAAAGAATAATGTGCTACTCAGACACGCCCCAAGAATACGCGCAGGCAAAAAAAATAACAGCAGGAAAAGAAAAAAGAACAAGCACTATCCAGCTCCAGGAATTGAGCAAGAGAATATAAAATGGAAAAGCAAATAATCATTTCAGGAAAAAGAAAGACCGCAATAGCAAAGCTAAGAATAAAGCCCGGCTCAGGGAAAATAATCTATAATAACATCTCACACGACGAGCTTTCCCTCTTCCATAAATTAGCACTTCAAGAGCCAGTCAGAATTTATCAGCAGGTTCTAAAAGACAAATTACAGCACGACTTTCACATCAAAACATCCAGCGGCGGAAGAGAGGGGCAGATTCAGGCAGCAAGATTAGCAATCGCAAAAGCCCTTCTAAGTCTAAGCGAATCCGACGTCTTAAGAAAAGCATTCATCGCGTACGACAGGCACATTATAGTTCCAGATTCAAGAAGAAAAGAAGCCCGAAAGCCAGGAGACTCCAAAGCGAGAGCCAAAAGGCAGAAGAGCTACAGATAAATATAAAAGAATTTATTTAGACAATCTTCTCAATTCATATTCTCTCTGCTGAACTAATTGTCTAACTCTAACCCAGCTTCCAACCTCTATTCTATGATGCCTATACCACTCCCCAATTCTTCCAACAATATACTGCCCTGCAGCTCTGTTGAA
>CAZVKQ010000013.1:10078-15679 GCA_964626985.1 Candidatus Woesearchaeota archaeon
CTTCCCTGCATTAAGATCTTCAATTTCATAATTTTCTTTGTCTCTTTCATTTTCTCTGTGGCTAGAAAAACTCTTTTATCATTATCCTTAGTCAAACCCTTTTTCCAATTACCATATTTTAAGAAACTTAGCTTATTAGCATCTGAATAAGAACGCTTAGTAATTCCAAATTTCTTAAGATAATAATCAATGGTGTTCTTTCCAAGACCAATTTCCTCTGCAATCTCCCTTGTAGACTTTTTATCCAGCAAGTAAAGCTTTTCTAAGACATCTTTCCTAACTACAACATTACTATTCTTACGAGCCCGACAAAATGTCTCCCAATCTTTTTTTAATCCAAGCTTATAAGCCATAAAACGAATTGATTTATAGCTCCTATTTAGTCTTTCACATAATTCTCTATTCGTAAGGGAGACATAATTTTCCCTTAGAAATTTAACCTCCTCTTTTGTCCATGCTTTACCTCTCATGACAATTATAGGACACTTTTCTATATAAGCATTATTCCAACGAATCTAGAGGATTCTTTATTTTTTTAATTTCATCCATTGAGACATGAGCATACACCTGTGTAGTATTGAGTGAACTATGGCCCAAAAGAACCTGTATTTTCCTTATATCTGTCCCGCCCTCAAGTAAATGCGTCGCGAACGAGTGTCTTAAAGTATGTGGCGTAACTTTCTTAGAAATCCCGGCCCGCTCCCGCGTCCCCTTAATAATCTTCTGAATATTCCTAGTAGTCAAGGGCTTCTCCCGCGAAAAAACATAAACATTACCGGCGCCTCGCGACTCCATGTAACTCTTCAGCTCTTCGCAAAGCAGAGAAGACAATCCAATCAATCTATCCTTCCCTCCCTTCCCCTTCCTAACCCATCCAGTATTATCAGAAAAATTCAAGTCTTCAACTTTCAAATTAACAAGCTCGGAAACTCTAAGCCCAGACGAGTAAAGCAGAGAAATTATCAATCTGGATTTCAAATTGTCAGCGCCGTCAATCAAGCTCTTAACCTCTTCTTTATTTAAAACTTCAGGAAGGCTCTTATCTTTCTTAGGTATCTTGATCTTGCTAAAGTCCTTGCCCAAAATCTCAACAAAGAAAAATTTCAGAGAAGCCGCCGCAAGCATAATAGTATTTTTAGATTTAGTATCAAACATCTCGCCCAAATAAGCCTTGACATCATCCTCGTCAACCTCTCCAGCATCTTTCCCGGCATGAGACAAAAACTTCTCAACAAAAAAACTATAATTCCTAACAGTCAGCGGCGACAACCCCCTCAACTTCAATTCATTCCTCAATTTATCTAAAGCTTCCATCCTCTTTTCCAATACGAAGTTTAAACCGAACGTTTATTTAAATGTTCTCATACACTAGATTAGAATAAATTGAGTCAGTCTCTAAATATTATTATAAAAATGCGGGAGGTACGTATCTATATTAAAGTTTGATCCGGTATTTTTTATTGCTCGTATGCCGAGACCTCTATTTCTCGGTGATTATCTAACGCTCTTGAGATAAACAGGCTTTCAAGTTCCAAGAGCTTTTTCACTATTGGATTTTTAGAATTAAGAATATAAAGTTTTGTCTTTCCGAATTTTCTTGTTACTGTTACAATTTCTTGTTCTTCTATTTGTTCCCAATAATTGAAGAGGGTCGCTTTTGAAATTCCTGCACCTTCAATCATATCTTTCTTGCTCATATCTAATCCTTTGTTTTCAATAAGAAAGTCAACTATCTTAAACACAGGGTTCTCTCCTAAAAATTTTATTAGCAATGATTTTTCCATAACCTGCTTAGAATCGTAAACTATATGAACTTAACTGTTCTTATAAGGGCGTGCCCGTATTTGTGTATTCTTCCATCCGTTACATAGTTTTCTAAGTGGTCGATGAACTTGTCTATGTATGCTGATTTTTTTCTGTGATTTTCAGGTCTATTATGAATGTGCCATAAGGCAGCATATCGAAGCTCTTTTTCACATTTTATCGAATGTTCCGAGCCATTTAAAGAATACTGCATTATACTATAATAGGATGCGGGGTAATCACTTAGCACAAAAGTGTTCGAGGCGGCAGATTTGAGGGAAATTGAGGGTAAATCCCCTTACAATTTCTTGCCATCTTTGACAATTTCTGTGCCTTCCATGTCCCGCAAGTAGAAGATTGCCGCCCCACTAGCGACAAGGTGTGCATGAGAGCCAGTTCCATCTCTCGGCCCAAAGTAAATATTGGTTTTCCAAGGCTCATTAGCGGGGAAGGTTGCATCTACAAAATGGGGGCGAGATATATTTTCTTGAGTTTTCTTTGCCTCTTCTTTCTTGTTATTTTTCATAGTATTGTTAAAACTCTTGGTTTTATAAATCTTTAAGATTGCTCAAAAATAAAACTGTAACAAAGGTTAAAAGAGAAATTATTTTTGTTAAACTTGTTGGGGTGACAATGACAAAAGTAACGTTTTCAATAAGTTTGGATGACGAGCTTGCGAGTTTGATAGATTCTAAAAGAGGGTTAGTTCCTAGATCGGCGATAATTTCAGCTATTCTTAAAGAAAAACTAAACGGAGAGGGATATGACAGAAACGAGAAAGAAAGAGCTGCTGGATGATGTTTTTGCTTTTTGGGATCAGTACTGTGCTGACCAGGTAGATTTTGTTAATCGAGAATTAAGAAAGAAGAAAGGTGATGGAGATGGAAACAACACTTAAGCCCTTTCCTCTGGAATATTACAAGAAAGTAGCTGAAAAGTATGATCCTTCTGTAAATTACACTCTCGTTTTTATTAGCCTTATTTATTGGAAGGAAAAGGAACTGAAGGAAAGATTGGAAAATGGAAAAACAACTAGAAATTTGGAAAAATAGCGGGAAGCAGTTATTTCTTGTCGTGCAAGAAGGCAGTTTCACGTATTCTATAAAAGGTTTTATCAAGGATTTTTCGGAGAATGAACTTATTTTGGAAACTAATGGCCTTATTCAGATTATTAATAGAAAGTTTATCATCAAAATAAAAGAGGTGTCGCATGGGCAATACTGAAAAAGACGCAAAGTATTATCGTGATAAGCACGTGCTTGAAACAGTTCCCAAACTTGTAAGTGATGATCCAATCGATAGGAACACTGCTATAATTGTTACAGGTGTAAGCCCAGAGAATTATGATAAAATAAAAGAGGAGAAAAGATACTCTGACGACGAGAGATTTCTTATACGGAATGTTCTTGAAGATGAACTATTATTTAGTAGAATTACAGAATTGGAGTTTAACAAAAAGATAAAGGGTGAGTTAAAATCAAGAAAGGCCATTTTTCTTTCTTTGTGTTCAATTTGGATTAATGAGGAGATTCCAATTAATACTTTTGTCAGTTCGGAGAGCTCTGCCGGAAAGAGTTACATCTGTAAGAAAGTCGCTGAGATATTTCCGAAGGAGATGGTGCAATATAGAACAAAGATAACTCCTGAAGTCTTTACGTATTGGCACGCGTATGATAAAAATTGGACGTGGGACGGAAAGATATGTTATTTAGAAGATATTTCTCAACCGATTTTAGATAGTGCAACATTCAAGGTCATGTGTTCTGAAGGAAGCACGGCTTCAGTTCTGATTAAACAAAAAGTTGTAGATATCGAAATTAAAGGAAAGCCCGCTATGTTGGTAACCACTGCTGAAACAAATCCTAGAAATGAAATTTTGAACAGGTTTTCTATTATTCCACTGGATGAAACAGAAAAGCAGAGCGAAGACATTATTTTTGCACAAGCTGAACAATCAGAAACAGGCAAAAGAGAAGCGTACGATCAGGATGTGGTGGATGCTTTAAAGCTATTAGAAAGAAAATATGTAATTATTCCGTATGCTGTAAGGATAGCCCAGCACATAAAAAGAACGTATGATTTTGGAACACTTAGGATTAGAAGAGACTTCTTGAGATTATTGGGCTTAATCAAGGCATCTACAGCCTTGCATCAATTTCAAAGAGAGAAGGAAAAGGAAGACAAAATAATTGCCAATAAGCAAGATTATGAGATTGCACGAGAGTGCATTAATTATTTTCAAAGCAATACTTTGCTCTCTTTGACTCATAAGTTGGCTAAGGCTTATGCTTGTTGCCTTACATTAGAAGAATTCACGGCTAAAGAGATTCATTCTAAGTTTCCTATTGTCAATCAAAAAATGTGGTATATTTATTTGGACAAGCTGGCCGAGAGAAAACTTCTAGTAACTGATCTGAAAAATGTTGAAGAGGTTAAACAGCGAGTCAAATATTACAAAGTTGCAAAAAAGATCAGCTTTCAATTGCCTGAGTTTGAAGAGCTATTCATAGAAGAAGCAGAGGTCGTTCAAGATGGGGAAAATTAATACACAGGTTACATTAGTTACAAAAGAAAATAACGATTGTAAGCATTGTAACAATTGTAATGAAAATGAGCTAATCAAAGTCAAGTTCTTGGAAGAGATAACAGTTTTGCATTGGGAAGAGTTTAAGTTCGTGAGGTTTAGAGCAGGCAACGTTTATTTTCTTCCCTTAAAGATTGCTAAGATATTTCAGCAGGGCGGATACTGCTTTTTTGAAGAAAAGGTAAATGTGCAAACCATGTGCCAAAATGAACACTAAAATTTCAGAACAGGTCAAGCGAGTAGCGATGGAAATGTACCTAAACGGAGTTCCCATAGAGGAAATTTCAAGAAAACTGAACTTGCATAAAAACTCGATTCACAAGTGGAAGAGGCGTGGTAATTGGGAATCTCGCAAAGAGGAGCTTAATAAGAAAGTGGAGAAGAACGTTGAAGTAATAGCTAAAGAGGTTTTAGAGCGCCTTCTAAGGCTTTCCAAGGCAATTCAGGGCAAGTTTGTGCAGACTTTAGACTTCCCAGGAGATAAAACCAGGAGATGCCATAAGGGCTATGGAGTTAGAGGCTAAATTGTTAGGGCTTTTTGATCATGAAAAAGAAGAGTCCAGTGCGATTGGAAAACTGAACGTGCAAGACATCTTAGAGATAGCTGAAGAGGAGATGAATGCAGATAATGAGAAAAAAGAGGTGGAGAAAAGTGAGCCTGGTAAGAATTGAGGGTTATTTTGTTACGGGAAGCATTACGAGCAAAAATCAAAGATGCACAAGGAATTGCATACAAGATATGCATGAGCAAATAAAGAAAAAGCAGATAAAATTAACTTTGAATCATTCCGATATAGAAATTGGCGAGTTGGTTGCTTACTCAATTGACAAGAACGGTTTACAGGGCGGATTTGTTTTATATCCTGACAACCCTCTCTACTTTAAGATTATTTGTGGCATCGCATTCGGCGTTTTCAAGGGTCTATCAACTTCAAGATACGATAAGAGTGTAAAAGAAAAGGGCAAGATAGAGGTTACTGATAAGGTTGAGCTGATAAATGTTGGTCTTGTAAAAAACCCAAGCAATAAAGATTGTATGATTAGTAATCTTAGCCGCGACAGGGCTATTGATTTTTTGATTAATGAAAGTAATAAGTTAGCGTTAATAGAACTGAAAGGGGGTGGCTGAACTATGGATGTGAAAAAAGCAAAGCAGGTTATTGAAACAGAACATACTCGAGTTAGAGATCTGAAAGAAGCTCCGAGAATCTTAG
>CAZVKQ010000014.1:0-8770 GCA_964626985.1 Candidatus Woesearchaeota archaeon
CTTCCCCTATTAGACCCTGAACAACTTTCTCCATTTATACTAATCAACTTCTTCCCATACTGCCCAGCCGCATCCCTCAAAGCCCTATCTGCCTGCGCAACCAAATTCCGAGAATCACTATCACTCAACCCCGGAAATCTATCCAACAAACTTCCAGTATTAACATTAAACTGTCTGCAAGTATCGTCGCCGAATCCATTAAAAAAATCAACTCTCCCGTCGCTTCCAACATTGCAAACCCAGAAACTAGCCGGTCTTCCAGAAGACTCAAACGCCTTTATCCCTCCAAAGCCCTCTTCCCGAGTCGCTGCATACCATCCATTCTGTCTATCAAAAGGCACAACAGCAGGAAGCCCCTTATACGGCTCTCTCTCATAATACCTGACAACCGCCTCCCCAGGCAAGAATTTATTACTGTAACTAGAAGCGTCAACAGCAACAACTCCCCCAAAATTATAAGTATCCTGAAACTCTGCTATATTCACAACTTTTTCTTTAGCATCCCCTGTAACAGAGTCAATCCTAACTGCCTCCTTAACAACATAATTATTCCCTTGCTGTTTCTGCAATCCTAAAAGATAAGTCCCTCCATCATAAATCTGCCCGCTCTTCCCGCCCTTAGCAGAAACAACAACACTGGCAACACTAGTTATCTCATTATTATTAAACTTATTCTCATGCCCAGAAACAGCCCTCACATCAGTATACAAATTATTCCTATCATTAACCTCCAACAAAACAGGTGCAGGAATATTCTCAAGTCTCCTCGCCCTGTTAAACTCTCCATATATCTCCTGATTCTTTCTTACATTTGTCCCAATAACACCCAACTCCTCGTCCGCCCTCTTCAAACCCTGCGCAGAGGCCTGTCCATTCTTTCTTACCGCCAAGTTGGTATACATATCTCTCATCTGCTGATAACTTATCTCCCTATTCCCATAGCTATCTTCAGTCACTAATTCCCTAACCTTGACACTCTCCCCATTAACACTAACTGTCTCATCTCCAAAGTCACTAACAAGCGCAGCCCTCATATCCTTAGCAGCCCCGTCAACATTCAAACTATCTCCCCCCAATAAGCTCCCGGAAGATTCTCTGTGATTAGATTCAATTCCTTTAATCCTGTCGTTGCTCTGTGCAATAGCTTTCGCATAACTCTGAACATCCTGATTTATCTTGGCAGCATTAGCATTATAGCACTCTGTCAAACTCCCATAACCTCCTCTGCTAACCTCATTGCTACACCATCTCGTCCATCCATCCTGCCCCCTCATCGCCTGCTCTCTTGCCAAAGAAGTTCCATCAAGCCCTGCAAAAAAGTTCTTGACAGTCAAAACTCCGGCAGTAGCAAAGCAAGCCCCTTTCAATCCCTTCACAACATTCCCCAGCTTAGAAGAAATACCTTTCCATTTCTCTATATTCTTTTCTAAATTATCAATCCTCTCTTTAGTTTTATCAGGGCTCAATTTAATCGCTCTCTTCTCAATTCCAACTCTAACAGTCAAATTAGTTTCAGTCCCGCCAGTCTTCAAGTCAGGAGTCAAGCTAACTCTCGCAGCTTTAGCAACATTAACATCTCTCAAAACCAAATCTCTCCCGCACACATCAATGCTCTGCCCAATCCGCGCAGTCCTAACAGCCTTGTCTCCAAGACCAATAAAAAAATCAGCAAGTATCTTAGCAGCCGCCTTAGACCTCTCACTCTCTGTAAGCTCAAACTCCTGCTCCCTCCCCCTTAGATCATCAGGGCAAGCAACTCTAACTCTGGCGCTGTCAACATCTCTTATACTATCCAAAATAATAGTCCCTGTCTGCCCGTCAAATGTCTCAAACACTTTATGCTCGCCGACTTTCAAACTAGTAAAACTCCTCCCGTCCAAATTAAAATCAGCAGACATCTCTCCCCTCTTCGGAATCGTCAAGCTCCTCAAGCTAACAATCTTAAAATCATTATCAATATCCATTGAAACACTCGCCTCAGAAAAATCTGTAGTATAAATCCCATTCAGTCTATCCATATAAATCCCTGTCATCGTAGAATCAGGATACAACTCCAAAAACTTCTGTATCAATCTAACCTCTGTAGCTTCCTTCTTAGAATCAAAAGACAATCGAATTGCCTCTCCCAATGCTTTCTCCCCATAACTAATGTCCTCCAATTTTTCAGGATCTTTCTCGCTCCCAAGCTCATCTACCACTTGCTCATAATCAGCAATAGCGTCGGCAAAATACTGATTTCCAACATCCCCTAAATCCTTCTCTAACAAAGTTTCTGTCTTCCCCTCGCACTTAGCAATCAGTTCTTCTTTCAAATTCCTAAATGCAAGTCCCTCATCCCCTAGTATCTCCAACATATTTGAGACAGATACAGTTTCTCCTTCTGCCCCCTTCCTCAAAACAGGCTCCGGCAATTTCTCTTGATTAACATAATTCTTAGTAATATCATCCCTATAATGCAAAGCCCAATCTCCACTCTTAATAATTCCTTTTCTCAAAATAGAATAATACCCATTTGGTATATGAGAAATAGGGCTATTTTTAATATAAGCTTCGCAAACCTCTGTCCCTTTTAAGCTCTCTAAAAACTGCTTGACATCAGCAGCACTATTACTCCCAAAAAAAGGCTCTCCTATCCTCAAAACATTATCAGCGGAAATCAAATCCTCACCTCCTCTAATAGAAACCTTAGACCCCAGCTCCAATCTAGCCCTCTGGCTCCCGCACTTAATAGTCACGCCGCCGCTGTCATCAATCACATTTATATCAATTCTCTCAACACTACATCTCCCGTCGGAAAACTTGCTCCCTTCAAAAACATCAAACACATCGTCTCCAACTTGCAATCTCGCTTTCGGCTGTGCAACTTCAAAGCCATCATATCTAACGTCCAATCCAGCACGGCAGTAAAATCCAGGCAGAACAACCTCCTCTGACTTGCCTTTCTCAACACTAACACTATCAACTCTCCTATCTCCGGAATAAATAGAAATCCTTGCCTCATTGTCATTTGCCTCGTCCAATCTTATAGCATAATTTCCATTGAAGAAAGTTTGCTTAACTTTTTCTCTCTCCCATTCAGCATCATCCTGCGGAGTCAAAATAAACTCGCTCCTCCCAATTCCAAAAGCATTATCAGCATCATACTCCAGTCTCGCGTTCAAGTTAACGCTAACAAACTCCGGCAGTTTAGACTCATCTGGCTGCTGTCTCAAAACTACAACAACATACCCAACATTATTTATCAATGGGCTTCCCAACAATCTATCCCTCGTCCTTAAAGCCGCTCTGGCAGGATGAAAGCCGCTCCCCACAACTTCCGGCGGATAACTCCCGGTAAATCTAATATTTTTTATCTGTTTTATATCAACAAAAGGATTAACTTTCAAAGCATCAATCTGGCAGAAAACAGGAACATTCTGCTCCGCTAACAAATCACTTCTAACAACCGTAGGCTGGCATCCCGCAGGCGTCACTTGCAATAACAAATCCTCTCTTGCTGTGCAGCTATCCCTATTAGCCAAAACAGGCCAATAAGTATTCAAACTATCTCCCCTATAATATCTCTGAAAATCAGGCTGCTCCCCATGCTGAACAACAACACCAGTCCCTCTTGTGCTTCCTGGAGTCGCCCCCTCAACACCCAAAGCGCTGACTATCAAAACCATTCCTAAAAACAAAATCACTAATTCTCGTCTCATGCTCCAAACTCCAAATTCACTCCCAAACTTTCAAAAACTTCATAATTGTATTGCAACTGCTCCATTGAATTCGGCTTAGGCAGTTCACTCGCATCAACTAAAACATTCCCTCGTTGCAATTCACTCTCTAAAATATAAGTATTCGTCTTCCCTCCCCCCGCCAAAGCAAAATCAATCGTCGTCTCTGGAATCTCAATGTCAACGCACTTTTCTTTAGTCCCGCCAAAAATTCCAAATATCCCTCCTCTTACTGTCTCGTAGCACTCTATCTGTCTTGAAGCAGGAATCTTTACACTTGAAGCTCCGTAAACAAATACCTTGACATCATAAATCCCCTCGCTCAATGCAACAACAGTATTCTCCGGCAATAAAGCACTAACCGTCTCTCCACCTTCATTAGTGAAATGAACAACAGCTGTCTCTCCCTCCCTCATGCCCCTCCCGGCAACTCTAACATCAACACTAATCTCATACTCTCTGTCCAAAATAATATCAGCATTCGTCTCGCTGTTGCTTGAAAACAAAATTCTTTTCTCTGCAAATCCCTCTGCGTTAGCAATTAACTGCCCATTCAAACAAGAAGGCACAAAAGCGTCTAATGAAGCACTCCCTCCATCAAGCGCCGTCGTCCCTAAAGGACAAACATCGTCAAAACACTGATAACTTATTTCAGCTTCAACAGGATTCAAATTAACATCAAAAGTCCTTATCAAAGCACTGTCCTCAACAAAATTACAGGCATCGCTCTCGTCCTCTAAACTCGTATCAACAAAGCTGCTCTCGCCTCCCTGTCTTGGTAAATTATTATCAATCACAACAACAACAGGAAATTGAAATATCTCAAAATTGTCGCTTATCTGAATCAAAACAGGATAGCTCAAATCATAAACAAAATGATAAGGCACATAGCAAAAGCCCAATATCCCTAAACCCTCCTGCGTCCCAACTGGCTCAGCCATCATCAAAACATTACTCGCAGGCGTAACTTCAAACTTGCTCGGCCAATTCCTTGAATACAAAAATCTCACGTCTCTATCTTCTGCCGGAGCATAATCAACAGTAAAATAATCTTCCTGCCCAGTCTTAGCTCCAAGTTTCAAAGCAGCAATATTTCCCTCCAAACCAGACTTTAACTCATCAGCAACTTCCTGCGTTCTCCAGATTTTCGGACTGCATTGAATTTCAACTCCGTCAACAGGTGCATAAAGTCTCAAAACATCCTCGCTGTAATCCTCCAAAAACGCCTCGCCTTTTTCCTTATTATAAACATTAACAGCAAAATTATAAAACTCCCCTAACTTGCTATCAACACTAACTTCATGAACCGTCTTCCTCGCACTATTGTCTCCTCTTGAAACAACAACATCATTACTAACAACAGCCCTCACTTCCCCGTCTAAAACATCAACATTAACTCTCTCTATATCTCCAAGCTCAATTTCAAAACCCTGCTCGTAAAAACTATCAAAATCACAGTTCCTTACCCCAACCTCTAAAAACCCCTCAAGTTCATTTTCCATCTCGCTTTTCGTTGGAACATTCTCTTTAATCAGGCCATTCCCGGAAATATAATACCAATAAGGAATTGACAGTCCGACAAAATTCAAGTGTGAAGAAAATGGAGCAAAGTCACTTCCCTCTTGATAATCTCCAATCCCAACTCTTCCTCCCTGGCTTCCTGCCAATTCAATGCCATTGCTCAATTCCTGCTCAACACAATTCAAATAGTTTGTATAAACCGGCTGCAGCTCCGCAGGAATTCCTCCAACATCTTGAAACTCTCCTCTAAATAGAACAACAGCCAATATTGCCCCTAAAATCACAATGGCAACAATAATGTAAATTGCAACCTGCCCTCGCCTATTATAAGACACAGCTTCTTCAGTTTGTGTCCTATTTTTAGTTGCGGACAACTTCGTATTAGACAGTGCTTGCGCAACGCTACTGTCCAATTTTGAGTTATAGTCATCCATCTTTATTCCTCCCAAGAACCCTCTTCTTAATCAATTCCATTATCTCGCTGTTAATATCCCTCTTCAAACTCTCCTTAAACTTCTCCCACAGCTTCTCATCCTCTATCAAAAGCAAATACTTCTTCATGCAACAAATTCCCGCAGCCGCCAAAATTGCGGACTATCTTTAATAAACAACCTCATTTTTATGCTATCAACAAATATTAATAATATTTAAACCTTCCTTATTAAATAACTAACTTACTTAGTAAGTTACTAAGTATTACCGCTCTTCTTTTTAAATCTTGAGCTATCCCTATTATACAATTTATATAAGAATGGCCCAACGCAGGATCGAACTGCGGACTCATCCACGTCAAGGATATGGTTTGCCACTAGCCTATTGGGCCTAATCTAAATTTTAGACAAAGCCTCTAGAGGGATTTGAACCCCCGACCCTTAGTTCATTTGGCGCGGACATACAAAACTAATGCTCTACCCCTGAGCTATAGAGGCCTACACTTAATGAGAAATAACCTCTTAAAAAGCTTTTCATTACCTGCAAATAAACTCAACTTTTATTAACCTAAAACCCCTCCTCTCCAAATGAAAAAAGAGTTCCTAAAAATACTATACTGGATCTTCATAATATTCGGAATCCTAATAATAGTAGCAGGAATTTACCTAATACTAAGAAACCTCGGGCTATACTAACAGACTCAAATAATTGAGCAAGATTGTCTGTTAGTACACCAAGATTTGCTTACAATGCAAATCTTGGGTGCGATCAAGAATGCAATAGTCAGCATTCTTGACGTATTCGCGGAACATAAATGGCCTGCTCAATTATTTATGTTCTGCGTTATAATCTAAAATGGATTCTAGAATTTTGGATTTGCTAAATCAAATGATAATCCTAATCATTTATGGAATAGTATTATCGTGAGAAATATCTCATTAAAGTCTTGACACAATTAACACATTAATAACAATTGGCGGGATAATATTCAGCGTTCTGCTTATGTTCTTCACATGGTACTTAAAATCTGAAAAACTAATTAATTAGTTCGGCGCATGGAAAATTTCCTCAGGAAATTTTCAAGCAAATCACGAATTCCGTGGCTCGGGCAATTTGCGCCGAACAGCTTTATAGATTATATACTATTAATTAGTCCTCAACATACCCTGCCTTCCCTCCCTCAACTAAAACCTTCGCAACTCCAACATCCAAATTAGCAAGCTCCCCAGAAGCAAATGGCCCAATAACCTTCCCGTCATAATCAACAAACTCTTCAACATCCTCACTAAACAAAACCATCTTGAGTTTCTCTTCTGCCTTGCTCTGCCCATTCAGCAGTCTAGACAGCTCCTTATCTCCCTTCTCAACTACTTTAACAAGAGAATCAAAAACTTCCTTCTCATGAGCAAGCATATTCTCATAATCTCTCTTCATAATCCCTGTCTCTGCCGCAACAAAGACTAAGTTCAGCAGTTTCTTCTTACGACGCAGCATCAGTTCTTTAAAAATCGCTACAGCATTCTCAAACTGTTTCTTTGCCTTCAAAACACTATCCTGAAACATATCGCCGTCAGAACTCCCCTCTCTCCTTTTGTCCTTCAAATATTCAGAAACGCTTTCAATAAACTTGGCCGGCAAAACCTGCAGCCCCTCGCTGTATTTCTCCTTCCTCAATACCTCATACAATTCATTATAATCCATGAAAGTAAACTAATTGCAGTATATATAAAAATAGTTATCTTGCTGTATCAACAGAAACACTTTCGGGCTTTTGAACTAAGGAATAAACAATGGGTAAACCAAGATTATTAACAACCGATCCCAAACCATCCAATGATCCAGACCTCAATTGAAGAGCAGGAAGATTAACTCCAACCCATGCAGTAGTATTACCATCCTGAAACAAATAATTCCTGATGACATTACCATAATCTAAAACTCTCTCACCAAATTCTCTACAGATACTATAGTCAAAAACATCTTCTACATCTCTCTCCCGCAAATATTTACTACGCACAATTAAATCCCTAGCTTTGTCTAAATCCCTAGAAGGCATTCAAATAACATTTGAAACATCTCCATTCATAAATTCACGAGGAATCCTAGTGGTATCAAAACCCCTTCCCACATAAGAAATCCTATAAAGCTCTTCGTCTTCATAAAGAGTAAAAGGCATATAATCAAAAGAATATCCTAATATTTAAATTTTTGGGTTTAACAGTTCTTTTAAAGCCCACAATTACTCTGGCATAGAACGACGTGGGCTTTTTAGTTAGAGAGTCCCTTTAAGTTATTTCTTATCTTCTTAACATCCCCTTCATTCATCCTTGATAGAATATCTTTAGAGATATTAACAAATAATGGTGCCTGTGCCATAACTCTGTTAACTTCTTGTGTATCAATCGCTTTATCAACATAGTATTGTGCAATGTTCCGTAAGTCAAATGCCTTTGAGATAATCTTAAAATCTTCTTTGGTGTAAAAATTAGATAGCAACACTTTCATAAACTCTAATGTGCAAGAATGAATTTCACATTTAACTCCTAACTTCATCAGCACAGAATAAAGAGAGTAATACATAGAATAATAACCAGCAGATATTGCAAAGGTAATGTTATAATTCCTTTCTCTGTTCATTGTTCCTAAAGCATTGTCTGCCATCTGCATATAGGAAAGAGAAAGATTATCGCTTGGCTCAATCAGTTTAATTCCATCTTTCTGTTTGCAACACCACTTTAAGCTTACCATATTAATCTAATGAACTCATCAACTCCTTTTAAGATTATGTGATTGTTCAGTATCTCCTTTGAAAACAAATCATCGGATTTAAATTTATTAGCAGTTGATTTAACAACATTTATCTTAATGTTGTAAAGAGTTTCTAAATCACTTAATTCTGAAATAGAACCAATAACAAATAAGTCTAAATCTGATTTTTCAGTTTTTGTAAAATTAGCAAAGCTTCCAAATATAACACTAATCCCTTTTGTTCTTTTTTCTAGCTCTAAGAATAAAGGATTGATTTGTTTATATTTTTCAAAGAGAGTTATTCTTTTGTTGACTTCAACTAATTTTATCATCTCTTTTGTTGAAGGATTTAG
>CAZVKQ010000014.1:8780-15062 GCA_964626985.1 Candidatus Woesearchaeota archaeon
GTTTATTAAGAAAATAATATTTATTTCTTCCCTCCTGTTTGAACTTGATTATATGTTGTTTTTCTAATTTACTTAGGATATTAGAAACTGTCTTTTGATTCATCTTTAATTTAGAAGCAATTGCCCTGCCATAAAGTTCACTATTATAGTTTGAGGTAAACTCTGCCAATACATTTAATTCTTTATTAAGTAACATATTACTCATATGAGTAAATTAATATATAAATGTTTCTATTGAGATTTTTGCAAGCTAAACGACCCCTCAGCAAACTCTTAAAAATTCTTCTTTGGTTTTATTTTTGGTGCCTTAACTCTAATTCTGTCTTCTAGAAGAACTACATTTTTAGTAGCTTCAGTTAACAAAGCAAGAAGATATTCATTCATTTTATAGTCAAGTTCAAAAGCTTTTAATTTTATCCTTCTTTTTAGCTTTGAGGATTTATTCATATAAATATGTAAAGATTCATCATAGCCAATTTCTAGAGCAGTGCCCTTAGACCACTAGTCACAGACTAGTGGAATTCTTGCCGCATTAAACATTATTGCACTATACTAACAGACTCAAATAATTGAGCAAGATTGTCTGTTAGTACACCAAGATTTGCTTACAATGCAAATCTTGGGTGCGATCAAGAATGCAATAGTCAGCATTCTTGACGTATTCGCGGAACATAAATGGCTGCTCAATTATTTATGTTCTGCGTTATATCTAAAAAAAAGCCCCCTCCAATAAATCCCTCCCAAGCCATTTCCGCCCCATCAAGCCATTCTTCTCAGTAAATCTCCTGCCCTCGCCATCCCCCGCGTCCCTCGCTCGCCCAGAACCCTTCTCAAACCTATGACCAGCCCCATCAAAGATTAAAACAGGAACAGGGTCAGCCGAATGCGCTTTCTTATTGCAAGGAGTAGAATGATCTCCAGTAACAATCAACTTGCAATCTCCAATAAACCCTCTCAAAAAACTAAAAAACTTCTTATCCAAAATCTCAATCATCTTAACTTTATCCTTCGGTCTCCCATCATGCCCTGGCAAATCCGTCGCCTTAAAATGAATATAAAAATAATCATACTTCTTCTTATAACGGCGAAGCATCTTAACAGCCCCTTTAATTGATTTATTCAGACCGTCATACAAATTAGCATAAGCATCAATTCCTTTCAGCTTAGGATATTTAATCTTATATACATCCATTCCAACAGCTCTGGCAATTCCAATCTCTAAAGGCATATATCCCAAGGCAATCCACTTTCCTTTCAACTTCTTGAATCTCGGCACACTGCTCCCAGCCCCTCTGCAAAGTAAAACATTAGCAGAATACAATCCCTTCTTCGCCCTCTTCAAATTTACAGGATGTCTATCCAAAACCTCATGGCTCTTCCTAACAAACAAGTTAATCAAATTAGCACTTAATTTAGAATCTTCCTCGTCGTCAAACGGTTCTGAAAACTCCAACTTTCCGCGACTATTAACATCAACTTTGCTTATGTTGTCAGAAAATCCTCCTCTTATCACTAAAACACCTCTATGCTGAACAGAAGGATAGAACTCAAATTTGAAAGGCAGTTTAACTTCTCTATTAATTGCTTTAGCTAAAATTCTAGCTTCCTTAGTAGTCAAATTTCTCCCAGCCCTCCTATCAAGAACATTCCCCTTTTCTAAGTCATCTATAGTAGCAAAATTGCACCTAAAAGCCAAGTCTCCATTCCTCAATTTAATACCCAATCCCAACGCCTCTAAACTTCCCCTGCTCTCATAAATAATATCATACCCTAACAAACTAACAACACCCGCATCGCTCTCCGGCACATAGCCCTCTCTAACAGTATAGCAATGCTCTATCTTAGCCTTCTTAGCAATAGCATCTAAATTCGGCGTTTCAGCAGCTCCCAAAGGCGTCCGCCCCCCCAAAACCTTGCACTCTTCATCTCCAATCCCGTCAAGAATCACAAACACGCCTTTCATTCTAAACAAAAGTCAGACAAACTTATAAACTTTGTTAGACTAATAAGACAACAATTAGTTCTTCTAATTAACGCTAAACTCCCAACTCGCCTCTATTAAATTATCATTCAAATCCTTCAAAACATTCCCAGAACTATCAGTTAAACTAGCAACAACCCTATATTCCCCAACAGAATCAACACTAACTCCAAGAGGATTAAATATAGAATCCAATTTAATCAAACCATTCGCAGGAATCGTTACCTGCTGATTAACAGGCGTCTCAACATCTGCCCAAATATCTGATGTAACTTCTTTTTGAACTTTAATCCTAAGGTCCACTATTAAATCTACATTTCCATTGTTTACAATCTTTGACTGAGGCTTTTCAACAGGAGGTTCCGGCTCCACTCCTAAAGCAGCAGCAACATCAATTCTCCCTGCGCCTTGTATATTCTCATCCAAACCTAAATCAACAGCACTATCCATCAAAGCAGTTTTTATCTGCTCAGGAGTCCAATCAGGATGTGCTTGTTTTATAAGGGCTGCTGCTCCGGCGACGTGAGGAGTAGCCATTGAAGTTCCGCTTATTGCAGCGTGGCTTGTGCTTCCAGCTAAACAATATGGGACATTTCCGTTAAAGTCTATAAAAGCGCTGTCATATCTTGCCGCACAAATTGAAACTCCTGGTGCTGTAACGTCTGGTTTGACTATGGTCTCACCTCGCCAACGAACAGGACCTATTGAACTAAAACCAGCTATTCGATCAGATTTATCACTTGCTCCCACAGTTATTGCTTTCCGAGCTGTTCCTGGAGAGCCGATAGTTCCTTCCCCAAAACCCAAAAGGCCATCATTTCCTGCAGCAACAACCACTGTAACTCCTAAACTAACAGCATCGTCAATTGCTTGACTCTCTGGATCATCTGGGCCACATTCTTCTGTGTATCCCCCTAACTCTAATAAACAAGAAAAACCCAAACTCATACTAATAACATCAGCTCCATCTAAAACTGCCTGCTCGATTGCAGAGATTATAACATCGTCGTAAGCATTTGGGAATACCTTATAAAATAAAATAGATGCATCTGGGGCTATTCCCTTTAATAGTCCATTTCCTGCTGCTGTTGCTGCAACATGAGTTCCGTGACCATGATAATCAAAGGGGTTAGGATCATTATTTGAGAAGTCGTAGCCACCGATGATCTTTTCATTAGGAAATAGGCCTCTTATGAAGGGGAATCTTGTGCCAATTTGTATCTCCTCTTGTGTTGATAAATCATACATATAAATGTCTGGAATGCCTCTCCTGTAATCTGTCCATACTATCCTATCTCCATATATTTTAGGCTCCCATTGACGGCCTAAATCATCAGTGATTCGTTTTACTCCTCCACCATTAGATTCTAGAGTGTTACACCAGGATGTTATATCTCCATTATTTCCCTCTAAGTTGCACATGTAGATGTCAAAATTACCATTTTTATAAGCTTCCCAAACTATCTTGTCGCCGTAGATTGCAGGATAACCCTCAAATGTAGGTTTATCGGTAATTTGAATTTCTTGCTGTGTTGATAGATCATACATGTAGATGTCGGAGTTATCATTCCTGGTATCTTCCCAAACTATCTTGTCGCCGTAGATTGCAGGCTCCCACGCTCCCCTTAAATTATTCGTAATTGGGGTTTCTTGTTGTGTTGATAGGTCATACATATAGATGTCGGTGTTGACAAATTCAGCATCCTCGTCATCATTTCTCCAATCCTGCCAGACTATTTTATCTTCGTAGATCGCTGGTTCCCATTGAGTATTCACAGCATTAGTTATCTGAGTTTCTTGCTGTGTTGATAGATCATACATATAGATATCCCAGTCTATGTTAGGGTTTCTAAAATCCTGCCAGACTATTTTATCTTCGTAGATCGCAGGGCGTTGTTGTTGGAATGGTGCGCCAGTGATTTGTTTTAGTCCTCCACCATTAGATTCTAGAGTGTTACACCAGGATGTTATATCTCCATTATTTCCCTCTAAGTTGCACATGTAGATGTCTGCTGAACTGTCATCGATATTCCTCCAGTCTTTCCATACTATTTTATTTCCGTAGATTGCTGGATACGATTGTCCACTTAAATCTGTTGTAATTTGGGTTTCTTGTTGTGTTGATAGGTCATACATGTAGATATCTCCATTCCCAAAATTGACATTATCATAATTTCTGTAATCTTCCCATACTATTTTATCTTCGTAGATCGAGGGATTTAACTTGTCTTTAAAGATAAGGCTTCCGCACCTTTCATCATTTATGCATCCTAAATCAGGATGCGTATAATCAACGCCTGTATCCAAAATTGCAATTGTAACTCCTTCTCCTGTAATTGGGCTTCCTTGAGAGTCTGTAACTGTTTCCCAGACTTGGTCTGCTCCTATTAAAGGAGCAGAATCCATTAATTTCAATTCGTGCAGTCTGTTTGAAGAGACTTTTTCTACTTCTGGAAGGGATTCTATTTCTTTTGCCTCTTCTTCCGTAATGTCAATCGCTATTCCATTATAGATATTTTGAAATTCATTTAATAAAATATTTTCTTCAAAGTTATCATCAACTGCTCTGCCTGTTATTCTTCCTGATTTCTGTAATTTATCTTTGATTTTGACTTTAACAGAAGAGTGCTCCGCTAACAATCTATTCTTATGTTTCTGTGTTTCACTTGGAACGTCTTCTGAAGTAGTAGCTCTGAATCTAAATGCTGTGATTGTAGAGATGAGGGGGTTTTCATCTATGTATTGTTCGTTTGCTTTTGCTTCTTCCTTGAGTTCTTTTTGTTTTATTAGGAGAGGTTTTTCTTTTAGTGTTATTATGTAGCCCAATTGTTTCGTTGGTTCTACTATTTGTCTTCTGGATTGTACTCGTTCCCCAGACATCTCCCTAGAATCTAAGTCTCGAGTGGATTGGATGTCTTTTTGAGTAATTCCTGATATTGAGGGAAGATTCTGCTGGAAAGAATTTTCAATAATTATTTTGCCACTTTCCGAGATTTCCTCTGGAGGATCTGTTAGTTGGATTGGCTCTCCTAGTGAATATTCATCTTTCAGAGTCGCAATAGAAATTTCTAAATCGTAAGTTTGTGCAGTCTGAATACAAGCCCCATCAATGCATCCGTCTGGGCAAGGCTCGCTATCAAGGTCAAGAATAAGTCCCAAAATAGGATCTTGTTTACAATATCCTTCAACAACACCTGCGCCTTCTAGATTGCAATAATCTATGTGAGTAATAAAACCCTCTTTCGGTTTTATGCCCATTGTTGTTCCCTTAACAAAATAATTTACTCCTCCATCTGTGTCAGTACACTCTTCTGATGAACCGCCTTGGGCCAACTCCTTGACCTCCACCCCACTCAAACCCCTCTGATAAACCCTCAATTCATCAATCTGCCCCTTAAAGAAATCCTGCAAAATAGTTTTAGTTCCGTCCCAGACAATTCTTCCCCCAACTCTAAATGGATTAGGATTATTCAAGCCAGTATTTGTAGGAATCCTATTTGCTATAACACTAACAGACTGCCTAACACCTTCAACATAAAACTCAACACTGTTAGAATCACAAGTAGCTCCCCTATGAACAACAACAGCCAAATGCTTCCATCCAGCATCATTCAAATTTGCCTCTCCATCAACAATACAATTAAATCCCTGCCCTTGAGAAGACTGCAAAATAATCCTCGGCTTTCCCGTCGCCATAACTTGCAGAAAATAACCTCCCCTCAAAGCATTATTAAAAACACCTTTTGAAACAATTGTCTGCGGTTTTCCAGAAGATTGAACACTAAGCCAGAGAGCAATAGTAAAATCATTTGCCTGTCCAAAATTCAAAGAAGGGCTGGAATCAACTCTCAACACACTTCCAATTCCATCAAAACTAACAGCTTTCCCCAACCCCTCCTTTCCATCAATAAAAGTTACATAATTACTCAAAAGTGTATTCCCATTCCCAGACTCATCATTAAAATTATCTTCAAACTTCCAATGCCCTGATAAATCAGACGAAGAAACAACATTCCCTGTAACACCCCTATTAAAAACTCCATCAAGCCAATCCGGGAAACTAAAAGCAGACACCAGCGTTAAAGATAAAACTAAAGCTAACAACAACACACTCTTTTTCATCCCAAACAAAACAAAAATATCTTTAAATAATTAACTAATCCCTCCCCTCCATAACTCTCCTATCTAAGGCATCTAAAATACCTCTGTTAAAATAAGCCTCATAATGTCTCCTTCCCTTTTTAGCATCACAAAGTCCCTGCATTTTACCTCGGCTTATATTCCAACTCATAGGTCACAAA
>CAZVKQ010000015.1:0-15002 GCA_964626985.1 Candidatus Woesearchaeota archaeon
ATTTCCAACTTTTGATAAATTTGTTATTGAGAAACTTGGAGGTGTTAATGGGTTCTCAAGTTGGAATAATATCATCTTAATTTTTATTAATTTTGCTGAAAGTTGGGAAAAACATTTGGAGGAGACGATTGTTCATGAATTAGCACATGCAATCTCCCCCTTTCATAAGGGGGGAGATTTTTCAATCGGGAGCGGATTAGTCCTAGACGGTATAGCTGAAAATTTTAAAGACTTTATAATTAAAGGAGAAAGATCTCCTTGGACTAAGGCTATTTCAAAAACAGAATCTTGGAGAATTCTTAGGAAACTTAAAAAAGATAATTGGCTTGAATTAAAAGATTTTGATAAGTATAATAAAGTTTTTTACGGAACCGGAAAATACCCTAACTGGACAGGTTATACAATAGGATATTACTTAGTTAAAAAATACCTAAAAAATCAGGAAGATGTTGATTGGAATGAGTTATTAAGGGAAAATCCTAATAAGATTTTAGATGAAATTTTATTTGACCTTAAGATTTAAAGGGCATTAATTTTCTATTTGAAACAAAAAATAGTGAGCCTCTACGAGGTAAGACCTCGTGGCATCTGACGACGACTAAACAAAATCGAACAGTTTAAGCTGTTCTCCTATCCTTCAAAACTTTTACGAGGACGTCTAGCATGTTTTCCTACTTGAGGTATCTCTCCAGCCTTATCAAATACCTCCTTCACATTGCCCTTATGAAATAATTTCAGGATAGCACAGAATGAAGAATAAGTGTAGTATAAGCAAAACATTTAAATAATATTTTTACTCCTATTAATTAATGGCAAAGAGAAAAAAGAGCGTGGTTGATACAATAGAAAGAGGTCCGCTTGGAGGATTGATTAATGTAGTGGTTTGGATTGTTGGAGTTTTGGTTGGATTAGCTGTTGGTTTTGGAATGATTGATAATATTCTTAGCGTGAGGTATATCCCTATGATTGTGACGCAGGTTGCAGGATGGATTGTTGTCATTTTAGTTCTGCTTAGCGTTTTGCTCAAGATAATTGACAGTGTGAGCAATTAGCTCTTTGGTTTTTAACTTAAATATCTGAATCTATAAAGATGTTAAAACTAACAGGTGTTAGTTAACTCTGTTGTCTCAATATTTAAATACTATAAATTGTAAACTTTAGATGCTAAATGAAAGGAGGAAAAATGGATAAGGGAATAAAAGAATACGCAGGGGTTGCAAACAGAATTCTTCTTGCCTTGCTGATGCTGATTTCAGGACTTTTGAAGCTCTTCGTTATAAAGCCGTCTGGAGTAGTAGGTATGCTTACCGGCTTGAGCTTTCCTGCGCCGACATTTTTTGCTTGGATATTAATAGGCGGAGAGATAATCTTTGGCTTGTTGATATTAGTTAAGTGGAAAATAGAGTATGTTGTATATGGCCCAATAATTATCTTGGCTGTCGCAATGTTTAAGGTGGCTTGGGGGCAGTGGTCGTCGGTTCTAATGCACCTCGTTATTATCAGCAACTATTGGCTTCTTGGAGTTAAGGCATACAAGAATTAAATAGATACATTTTTATTTTGTTTTATTTTTATAATAATATGAAAAGGGTTGTTATTATTGGGGGCGGTTTTGCCGGGACTTATGCTGCCAAGAAATTAGAAAAGAATTTTGATGTTACTTTAATTGATACGAAAGAGTATTTTGAATATACTCCTGGGATTTTAAGAGTTATAGTAAATCCTAAGCATATAAAGAAACTACAGGTTCTGCACAGCCATTATTTAAAGAGAGCGAGTATTATTGTAGGTAAGGTTAATGAAGTAAGTAGAGATTATGTTAGACTGAAAACCGGAAGGAAGATAAGTTTTGATTATTTAATTATTAGTTCTGGAAGTAGCTACGATTTCCCAGTTAAAGAATCTGGAATTGTCAAAACCACAAGGGCAAGTCATCTAAGAGGCTATTATGATTCTTTATGCAAAGCTAAGAAAGTTTTAATTATCGGAGGAGGTTTAGTTGGAGTTGAGATGGCTGCGGAAATTGTTGCGCATTACAGCGACAAGGAGATAACCATAGTTAGTTCAAGAGAAAATTTAATTTATAGAAATAATCTAAAGACTATAAAATATGCCAAGGATTTTTTAAGAGAGAAAGGAGTTGAGATTATCAACGGAGAGAGAGTTGTTTCCAATAAAGGAAAAGTGTATAAAACTGATAAAGGCAGGGAATTATCAGCAGACTTAGTCTTTCTCTGTACAGGAATAAAGCCGAATTTTGAATTTATGAAGAAGAATTTTTCTTCTAAGCTGGACGAAAAAGGATTTATTAAAGTAAATGAAACTTTGCAATTATTAGGCCATGATAATATTTTTGTCGTCGGAGATATTGCCTCTGTTAATGAAGAGAAGACAGCACAGAACGCGAAGAAGCATGCTTGCATCGCAGTTTGCAATATTTTTGATTTAGAAAAAGGGCGTAATTTGAGAAAGTATAAAAGCAGGAGAAGAGTTATGCTCATAAGTCTCGGAAAATATGACGGGATTTTTGAATACGGGAATTTTGTTTTATTTGGGAAGATTCCTGCTTTGATGAAATGGGGCGTTGAAAAGTGTATTATGTGGGGTTATAAGTCAGGGCTTAGTTTTTCTCTGAGAATTTCTATTAATCCTGAATCATTCTGTTCATAAATGTCTACTATATCTAGACATATTATTTGTGCTTTGGGTTTATAGTTTTCTCTCAATTCCTGTCCCATCCATTCTTCCATTACAAATATTTTATCAGCTCTTCCTATTTTATTTTTAGATTGTGCTGCTTCTCTCATTGCTTGTTGTATTATGGAGTTTGCTGCACCTGATTGAACTAATTCTCCTAGTTTTTTTGGTGTTGTTGTTCTATTTATTCCTAGGTAATCTGATTCTATTTTCATATCTCTTTCACTGGTAATCTGCTGCGTGACCGCGGCTACTATTAGACTTCTATTTTGTCCTGCACTACAGATGAATAGGTATCTCATTTATTTTGATTAAAAGTAGATTATATAATTATTTTGTTTTACCGATAAATTTTTTACCGTTCATATATTTTTGAAGGACGTCTGGGATTTTGATTGAACCGTCTTTTTGTTGATTGTTTTCCATAAGTGCAATTAACGCTCTAGGAGTTGCTAGGACTGTGTTGTTTAATGTGTGTGCTAATTTCTTCTGGTTGTCTTTATCTAGAAATTTGATGTTTAGTCTGCGCGCTTGAGCATCTGTTAGGTTTGAGCAGGAGCCCACTTCAAAGTATTTCTTTTGTCTAGGAGACCATGCCTCAACGTCTGCAGATTTTGCTTTGAGGTCGGCTAAATCGCCCGAGCAGATTTCAAGAGTTCTAACTGGTATGTTGAGCTGTTTGAATACATTAACTGTATGCTGCAACATTTTTTCATACCACTCGTAAGATTCTTTAGGATGACAAACCACAATCATCTCTTGCTTGTTGAATTGATGTACGCGGTAAAGACCTTTCTCTTCAATGCCGTGAGCCCCCTTTTCCTTTCTGAAACATGCAGAGAAGCTTGTATATTTGAGAGGTAGGTCTTTAAGATTTGTCAGTGAGCCAGTTAACATTCCTATCATTGCGTGCTCGGATGTTCCAATTAGATAGAGGTCTTCATCGTCTATTTTATACATCATTATGTCCTTCTCTTCAAAACTCATTACCCCATCTACTATTTTTGAGCGTATCATTAACGGCGGTTCTACGTAAGTAAAACCTTGTTTTACCATATAGTCTCGCGCAAAACTTGTCATTGCTGTGCTTAGTAAAGCAATGTCTCCCTTTAGAAAATAAAAACCCTGTCCAGAAGTTCTTCTTGCTGAATCAAGATCAAGACCTCCGAGATTTTCGGCAAGCTGGACATGATTTAGAACTTCAAAATTGGGGACTTTTGGCTTTCCGAATTTCTTTATTTCTTTATTTTCTGTGTCATCTTTACCTATCGGAACTGATTTGTGTATAATGTTAGGAATTTGCATCATTAGTGATTTTATTTCTTCTTCTATTTTGTTTGCTTTAGATTCGGAGTCTTGGATTTTTTGTGGGATTTGTTTTGCTTTTTTTAAAAGCGGTGATGTCGGCTTGTTTTGCTTTTTGGCTTCAGAGACTTGCTTTGAGACCTCGTTTCTTTCCTGTCTTAGTTTGTCTATCTGGCTTTTAAGAAAACGCCATTTCTCGTCTAGTGACTTTATTTTATCAACAAGCGGGAGCTTTTCGTTCTGGAATTTCTTTTTTATGTTTTCTTTTACTAGGTCAGGAGATTCTCTTATTTGTTTAATGTCTATCATCTTAATATTAAATTTGGGGATTATTTAAGGGTTTTGAAATATAATCTATAAGTTTTTTATTTCTTCTTTGATATTGTTTTTTATGTAGTTTATCCAGAAGTAAATTGCTATCAAAATTATTTCTCCGAATATTAGAAATAGTCCCAAAAGGATTAAAGTTATTTCACTTATTGTATAGATATTAGAATGTAAGACCATATTGCTATAAAGAATGAGATGCCGACAGTCCATATTATTCCTATATAAGTTAGCTGGGTTTGATATTTTAGTTCTAAGAGGCTTAGTTCTTTTTCTTTTACCACTTTCTAAGTCCGCCCATTAAGGCAAGAAAAGCGCCGATTATAAGGAGTATTATAGGTGCTACTGAAATGGATTGTTTTGTTGGTATGATAATTGCAGAGCCCGTTAGCCCAGTAATTATTAATATTATTCCTATTACCAGCGAGGATAGATTTAGTTTTTCTCTCTTCTTTTTTATCATTACTTCTTTAATATTTTAATCTTTTAAAATGTTTGTTTAGGATATATTTATATAATTAATTTTATTAGTAGATAATGTAAAATGGGGTTGATAGAAGATTTTATTTCTGCAGTTAAGGAAGCTTATGACTTAGTTATAGGGATATTTCCAGGGCCTGCTGGACAGGCAGTCAATGTTTTTGTTATTGCAATCTTGGTTGCGGTTGTTTCTTTATTCATATGGTATTTTTATAGGTCTTTAAGCCAGAGAAATCTGATAAGTTTGAATTTAGGCCAGTATAACAACAGCGAACATCCCGCCGCAAGCAAAACTCTCGCTCTATTGTTTTATTTTTTGGAGTATATAATAATAATGCCTTTCCTTATCGGCCTCTGGTTCGCCGCTCTGGCTGTTTTCATATTAGTTATAGCTTCTGAAAGGAGTGTTGCCCAAGTTCTGATGCTAACCGCAGCGTTAGTTGCAGCCGTCAGGATTTTAGCTTATAGCAATTCCGAGATAAGCAGGGATTTAGCCAAGTTGTTTCCATTTATTACTTTAAGCGTCTTTCTTTTGACGCCAGGAAGCTTTGATTTGAATAATCTTTTTGGGAAGTTTTCTGAACTTCCCGTCCTAATTACAAGTATATTTTATTTTATATTTGTTATTTTTGCAGTTGAAATTATATTAAGAGTTATTTATACAATTAGGCGGCTCTTTGCTGATAAGTTCGGAGAGGGAGTAGCCGTCAGGAGAAGGCATTAGTTTTCTTCAGCAACTCTTTAATATGCGCTTTGCCAAGTGACTTATATTTTGATTGGCTTGTTTTGTTCTCTCTTATTATCTCCGCAATATATTCTCCTGCAAGCATCTGCGGTATAATTACATAATCAGCTCCTTCTTTGTAGAGTTTGCGGGCATTATGGATTTGAGTTGCTGTCAGGATTATTGATTTGTTATTCTTTTCTTTTAATTTTCTTAGGAGTATGAGGTTTGATTCTAAGTCTGGAATTGTAGATATTATCATTTTTGCTTTTTCTAGACTAAGTTGTTCTAACAAGTCTGAATCAGATAGGTCTCCGTAGATTGTATTGTAGCCGTTTTTAGATAGATTCTCAATTACGTCCGGATTGAAGTCTATTACTAATAAGGAGTTTCTATTTTTTTTAAGGGAGTTTATAATCTTGCTTCCTGTTCTATGTGCGCCGAAAAGGATTATGTCATATTTTATCTGTCTTGCCGATTCTTTATTTGTTGGATGCCTTTCCAGTTTTGAGAGCAGAGGAGCTATATGTGGATATAGTTTATGCGAGTACATTATGAAATAAGTTGAGCCGGCTATCGTGATTATTCCAACAAACGTTACGAGAGATAGCGTTTCTGGAGCAAGATGCCCGACCTTGACGCCGAGAGCTATCAATATTAAAGAGAATTCTGAAATTTGGGCTACTGTGAGCCCTGCGAGGAAGCTGGTTTGTTTTTTGTATTTCATCGCCCCCATTAAAATTATTACAATCAGAGGATTTCCAATAAGGATGAACAGTGAAAGTATTATTATTGAAGGTATGTCATTTCCTAAACTTGTAAATGTCATTTTTGAGCCGAGCCAGATGAAAAATGTGAAGATGAAAAAGTCTCTCAACGGCTTTAGTTTTGAGCTTATCTCATATCTGAATGGCGAGATAGACAAAGTCACTCCTGCCACGAGCGCGCCAATCTCAATTGAAAAGTTGAATATATCAAAGAGAACTGCTATGGCCATGCACCACCCAAGCGAGAAGAGCAGAAGAAACTCCTGCGATTTGGCTATTGATTTTGTTATTCTTGGGAGAGCAATATAGCTGAAGATGAATATGCTAATTAAAAGTATTGAGCCGGTTAGAAGGCTTTTTGTTATTGTGCTCAAGATGTTTCCGCCTTCTGAAAACGAAGAAATTATCATTAGAATTAAAATTGCTATTAGGTCTTGAACTATTAAAAATCCTATTGAGATTTTTCCGTAGAGCGTCTCTAAGTCTCCCTTGTCTGACAAGAGCTTCATAATTATTATTGTTGAACTAAAGGTTAAGGCGATTGAAACATATATTGAAGTCAGAATGTTAAATCCAAGCGCTTTTAAAATTATAAACCCAATAATTGAAGTGAAGAGAACCTGGCCTATCCCTGTTATGAGAGAGATTTTTCCGACGTCTTTTATTATTTTTGGATTTAAGCCGAGCCCAACCATAAATAAAAGCAAAGCAACCCCTATTTCTGAAAAAGTAGTGATAATCTCTGTTGATTTTGCAAGATTTAGAATAGTCGGGCTTGCTATTATACCTGTGACAATGTAGCCGATTATTAACGGCTGTTTTAGCATTCTCACTAGCCAGATAATTACTACTGCTGAAATTATTAATAAACTAAGTTCAACGAAAAAACTTTCTGCCATCTTGCCTCTCTTGCAGCTTTATTAGGAAGAGAGTTTTTATAAGGTTAACTCTTTTGGACTTTTAAAAGTTAGGTTGAATGACAATAATATTTTTATATTCTCCATTTGGGTTCATTACCCCGCAGCTTGCTGCGTTTACAAATGGAGAATTAGAGATTTCCGTCTTGAAGCCGAGCGTAATACCCCATCAGCTTGCTGTGTGGATAGCGAAGGCTTAGGAAATCTCTTTATTGTCTTTATATCTTGAGTGTATGACCTTTAAACGTACGGGGGAGTATCGAGCTGTTTTTGAGATTGATGGGGGTGTTTCCCAAGGTTTTGGAGTTAAGTATTCTGATAAATATACTAGGGAAGAGATTATTTCTTCTAGTGGAGGAGGAGAAGCTTATAAAACTGCTATGATTTTTGCTAGAGGGCTTGCGAGGGATTCTTTAAGTAATCCTGAAACTGGGAAGACTGTTGTTAGGTTAATTTCTTTGACTGGAAATGATGGGCCTGTCGCTTTTGATGCTTCTAAATCTGTTGTTGAAGTTGGTGAGTTAGAGCATTTATTTGATTCTGCTGAAGATTAACAGTCACAAAACCCTCCGGGTTTTAACCCTGCACTAAAGACTTCAACCTACCTCAAGTTTTGAACTCCTAGAAACTTTTGTTAAAAGTTTGTAGGTTGAATGTATCAGAGATTTTTAATCTCTGAGTGCAGGGCTTGTCGGGGTTTTGTGACCGCCGGTGAAATCCTCGCTAACAACCTCGGCTTAAAAGCCGAGGATTTCAACGAGTGTTAACATTTATAAACTCTTATTTGGGTTTTGTTTTATCACTTCATGTTCATTCCAGTTGGCTGGGATGAAAGGGCTTGGCTCATACGCGGCGAGCCAGGCCCAACTATATTCTTGGGTTTGATTAACTTTATTAATGGTGTTTGTGTTTGGGTTTTATGGAAGTTGCAGTTAGTGGGGTAGTTATTAAATCTAGAAAGATCTTGTTGGTTAGAGAGGGAGATGTTTGGAAATTACCTGGAGGTGGTAGAGAAGAGGGAGAGTCAGACTTGGTTTGTTTGGCTAGAGAGTTTGGAGAAGAGTTGTCTGGGACGGAAATAGATGTTAATAGTTTTCGTCATTATAAGGACTTTAATGGAATCTCCGCTACTAGGAAGGTTCCTATTACTGCAAGAGTTTACCTTGTTGATTTTGAAGGCGAACTTGGTAGGCCTTCAGCGGAGATTGATGAGTTAGATTTTTTTATTTATGGGGCTTGCTGTTATAGCGGTTGTTTATCTTCTATGACTAAGAGTATTTTGGATTCATTACATAGGGACGGATATTTCTAATTAGGCTTGTTGAGTTTTTACAAGATGTAAAGTACCTTCTAATTCAAGAGGAAGGTTTAAAAACCGATTTTCTTTCTGGAGAACATGACGAAGGTAAGAATAAGATTGAGCAGCATTGACATCGGCGCTTTGAACAGCGTTATAAGTTCTGTAGCGGAGATTACCTCCAGAGCAGGTGTTCTAATGAGAGGCCCGATTCCGATGCCCACTCGTAGATTGAAAGTTACTACACGCAAATCTCCGTGTGGAAACGGAACAGCAACTTTTGACAGATTTGAGATGCGTGTGCACAGAAGAATTATTGACATTCCTGCCGAAGACAGGATTTTGCATCCAATTATGAAATTGCAAATTCCTAGAAGTGTGCAGATCAAGATTGAAATGAAGGAGTAGCAAAGCTATTTTTTTAGGATAATTAATTTTATATATTGATTTTGTTAAGAGGTTTTATGGGCATGGGAGTTGATATTTTATGTGTAAAGAGGGACATTCTTTTTTCTGACGGAGATTTTGTAGGATTTAAGCCGGCAAGCGAAAAAGATTATTTGAGTTTGATAAATGAAAACTATGAATATGTTTTGAGGACAGAAGAACTTGAGCATGATAATTCTTATCAGCAGATATTGCCTTATGTTTGGATTGTTAATCTAGTGGCTAAGAAAGTCTTTATTTACAAGAGAGCTACCAGTGGCAACGAAGGCAGGCTTTACAATAAATATTCTGGGGGTGTTGGAGGACATATTGATAAGGAAGAGAGCGATAATCCGATAGAAGATTCTGCAATTAGAGAACTTAAGGAAGAAGTTATTATGGACAAATATCCAGTTCCTCACATTGTGGGATATATTAATCTTAATCATGAAGTTCACGATGTTCATTTTGCTATTGTTGCTTTGGCTGAGACAGAAGGTCAAGTAAGACCTGCCGAAGACATGGCTAAGGGGAGCTTTTATTCTGTTGAGCAAGTTGAAGCTTTATTTTCTAATCCTAATAATGATGTGGAAGAATGGACCAGAGTTAGTTGGCCTTACATTAGGGAATATTTGAATTCTAAGATATAAATTTATTTAAAGAAGGTTTGGTAGTTTATTGGATGAGGCAGTATTTGGATTTATTAAAGAGGATTTTGGGACATGGGGATGTAATGTTTGAACCGAGAACACAAGAATATACTATAGGAATTTCTGCTTGGCTGAGCACATATGATCTAAGAAAAGAATTTCCTTTAATGACCACAAAGAGGATTCACCAAAGACTTCCCTTTGAGGAATTATTTTGGAAATTAAGGGGAGAAAGAAATGTTAAGCCATTATTTGATAGAGATATTCATATTTGGGATGCCAATGCTTTTGATAATTATTTAAAGAGAAAAGGATTGAAAGATAAATTTCCTAAACATTCTCCAGAATGGAATGCTGAATTTGAGAAGTATAAAAAGAGATTGAAGGATGATTCTGATTTTGCTGCTGATGCCGGTGATTTAGGGCCTGTCTATGGATATCAATGGAGGCACGGTTTCTCAAGAGATGGAGAAGAGATTGACCAGTTGAAAAATCTTATAGAAGGTATTAGAAAAAGACCTGGCTCTAGGTATCATGTTTTATGTGCTTGGAATCCTGCTGATTTGCCTGATATGGCATTAGGGCCTTGTCCATTTTGGCATCAGTTTACTGTTTATGGCGACAATATTGATTTAACAATGGTGCAGAGAAGCTGTGATGTTTATTTGGGTGTTCCATTTAATATTGCTCAAGATTCCTTATTAACACATATGGTTGCTCGCGAGACTGGTTTGAATCCGAGATTTTTCAATCATAGTTATGTGAATGTTCATGCTTATCTTGGGGTCCCTCCAAGAAGTGATTTTTGGATAATTAAAGATAATGTAGCAGAATTTCAGAGGAAATTTAGAGATGTTTTGAGTTTTGACAGATATTTAGAATTAAGGGAGTGGTATCTTAATAATGTTGCTCCTGAAAGTAAAGATAATCAAAGGAAAGATCATATCCCTTTTATTCTTACACAGTTATCTTATTTGCCTAATAGCTTACCTTTTGTTAGATTAAATGATTCTGTTGGTTTGTTTGAGGCTATTGAAATGCCGGCAAGCCAATATGCTTATTTAAATAGTTATGATCCTCATGTTTGGGATGCAAAAGCCACGATGGCTGCTTAAATGGAACTCTCAATAATTGCTGCTGTCGCTAAGAATGGTGTTATAGGTATAAATGGCAAACTGCCTTGGGATTTTCCGGAAGATTTGAAAAGATTTAAGAGATTGACTTTAGGGAATAGTGTTATAATGGGGCATAAGACTTATAATTCTATTGTTGATAGATTAGGAAGACCTTTGCTTGATAGGTATAATATTGTTTTAAGCAGAAAAGAGAGTTTTGAACTTAATGTGGTGGAGGTTTGTCATTCTGTTGAAGAAGCTTATCGTAGGGCTAAGAATTTTGGAGAGAGAGCATTTGTCATCGGAGGCGCAGAGGTATATGGGCAATTTATGCTTTATGCTAAAAAGATGTTTTTGACAGAGGTTAAGAGAGATTATGATGGAGACGCGAGGTTTCCGGAATTTAATAATGGCACTTTGGAATGGGAGGAGATTTGGAGAGAAGCACACGAAGAGTTTGATTTTGTTGATTACATAAGGAGATATTGGTCTTGTTAGCAAAGTATATTTTTTAGTATAGTTATTTTTAATAAGGATGTTTTGTAGGTTTTGAGATGGAAATAAAAAGAGGTCGTTTTTTTGTTTTGGATGGTCCTGATTCTACTGGAAAAGCTACACAGACTAAGATAATTCATAGAGAACTTTCTCATAGAGGGTTTAATGTTGAAATATTAGACTTTCCGCAGTATGGCAAGAATTTATTTGCTGATATGGTGACTGCTTACTTAGGAGGAGAATTTGGTAATCCTATTGATGTAAACCCTTATCTATCTTCTTTGGCTTACGCAGCTGATAGGGCTAAGATAGCACCTTATGTTAGGGGAGGCATTAGTAAAGGAGTCATATTTTTAGCTAATAGATATGTTTCATCTAATATTGCTCACCAGGGAGCTAAGATAACTAATCCTCAGGATAGAAATAAATTTTTTGATTGGGAATATAATATTGAATATACTGATCAAGGATTTAATATTCCTAGACCTGATCTTTGTATTTTATTGGATGTGGACACTGATGTTAGTAGTGCTTTAGCTTCTGCGAGGGTTGTTTCTACTGGTATTGAGAAGGATGGTCATGAAAGAGATGATATGTATTTGGCAACTGTTGCCCAAGTCTATAGGGAAATAGCGGCTATGGATCCAACTTGGAGAGTCTTTAACTGTTCTCCAGATGGCAAGATGTTATCTAGGAACCAGATAACTAAAGGTTTATTTAATATAATTGAACCATTTCTTCCCAGACTATAATTGAAAATCTTTAAAAGCATCTCAATTCTTTTAAAATTGGACAACAGTTGAATAAGCTTTGTCTTATTGTTTGTGCCGAAGTTGGGCAGTGGTAGCCCGCTTGCTTGGAGAGCAAGTTTCCTAACAGATATGCAGGTTCGATTCCTGCCTTCGGCGTTCATAAAAGTATAAAAAGGAATGTTTACTTTAAAGAAAATGTTAGAGTCAATTTTAAAAAGAGCGAGTGAAAGAGATGTTTTGATAATAATTCTAGGCTCGCTGGCCATTGTCGGATTTTGGAGAGGAGTCTGGAATTTATTGGATATGTATTTACTGCCCGGTAATTTTATTTTGTCGCAGATAATTTCAATTATCGCAGGAATTATTATCTTAGCTATTTTGTCAAAGCACAAAATAATCAAAACATATAAATAGATTCTTTTCTTTATAATTAAATGGTTACAGTAACATTGACATTGACTTCAGTTCTTGCCATTTTGGCAGGAATTCTCATAATTGTATGGAAAAAGTCTGTTAATTGGATTATTGGAGGCTGGCTTGTGCTCTTCGGTTTATTGCAGTTGTTTTCTGGTTATATCGGGTAAGATAAAGGAAAAAGCCCTTAAAAGTAGTATTGACTTTATTTTTTAGACTTTTGACTTCTTGACATTAGATATTATTAAAGTCTAATAATATAAAATCATAATTAATAAAAATAAAAACAAATTTTAGTTTAACGACTTGCCAATCGGAGGACGTTCTTTATAGCAACTATTACTGTAGCTGGAACAAATATTGCTAGCAATGATTGTAGAACGCTGTTCAATATTGGAACACTTGATGTAACGCTCTGCCCCAGCGAGCTTGCAATGATTAACACCGCGCCAGACATTAGAAATGGATTTACCTCCTCGTCGGCTATGTTAAGCAAGCCTACAATAAGGCCTATAACTACTAAAGTGTAAAGCCAGTTAGTTGTTAGTCCGCCTGCAAATCCTAGTCCCACAATAATTGCAATGATCAATCCTGCAAGGAATGCCCATCCGCCAATTATGTTGCCTCTCTTTGCTTTAGCCATTTTCACCTCCTTTTTTCTGATTTTAAGTAGTAATTTTTGTTTAAATATCTTTTGCCTTTACCATTTCCTCCAGTATTGGGCCTTTTTCAGTGTCTTGAATTTTAAAACCGAGTTCTTTTATTCTCTGCCTTATAATATCTGCCTGCGCCCATTGTTTTTCTCTTCTCAACACCTCTCTTTTTTTTACAAGCTCGCTTATTTCTTTTGGTATTATTGTTTTAGATTCCTTAATGTCCCTTAAATTTAGTCCAAGGACTTTGTCAAATTTCTCTATCAATGCAATTTTTGATTTTGAAGAGAAGTTATAATCTTCAATAATTTCCCAGAGAATTTGAAGTGCCCTTGGCATATTTAAATCGTCATTGATTGCATTTATGAATTTTGATTCATATTCTTTTGTCTTATCAGATGACTTGAGATTCTCTTTTTTTATTTCTATTATCTTTCTTTTTAGATGACTAAATGCCGAACTTGCGGCGTCTAAATTTTCTAAAGAGAAATTAAGAGGTTTTCTATAATGTGTTTGAAGAGTTAGATAGCGGAAATGTTCTGGAGCATATCCTTCCTGCTCCAATTCTGTTAATGTATAGATATTGCCTGTGCTTTTTGCTGCTTTCTCACCTTGAATTAATAAGAAACCGCCATGAATCCAGAAATTCACAAATTGTTTCCCGGTTGCGGCTTCTGACTGGGCTATTTCATTGTTATGATGGACTTGTGATAAATCCTGCCCGCCTGTATGAATATCAATAGTTTTTCCTAAGTAATGCATTGACATTGCAGAGCATTCAATGTGCCAGCCAGGAAATCCCTCCCCCCAAGGAGAGTTCCATTCCTGCAATCTTGATTCGTTTGGCTGCGAGAATTTCCAGAGCGCGAAATCTGTCGGATTTTTTTTGTCTTTTAAGGAAATTCTTTTTCCTGCTTGTTTTTCTTTTTGAGCAAAGTTTGATAATTTCCCATACGATTTAAATTTTTTTGTATTAAAGTATATTCCGTCTGGAGTTTTGTAAGTAAACCCGCGTCTTTCTAATCTTTTTATTAGTTCTATTTGTTCTTTTATATGGGATGTTGCCCTAACTCTTTTTCCAAATTGAATGTTTAGTTTTTTTAAGTCTGCTTCGAATAAGTCTATGTATTTTTTTGTAATTTGAGATGCCGAGAGGTTTTCTTTTTTTGCGGCTTTTTCTATATTGTTATATTTTAGTATTCTTATTAGAATATCATTTAGGAGCATTGTTCTTAGATTTCCTATATGCTGTTCTGAATAAACAGTCGGTCCACAGGAGTATATTTTTACTTCAGAGCCAATGGGTTTAAAGGTTTCTTTTTTTCTTGTTAGGGAATTGTAGAGTTTTATTTGGTTCATTTAAAGGAAGAGTAATTGGGATATTTAATGTTTTTGAATATTTAATAGGAGACTTTTCTTAAATGCAAGCGGGAGATTTTTTGGTAGTTGTTTTGTACTCTTCTGCTCTTCCTTCACTTAAGAACCATTCAGAGGGTAAGACATCGCTTAAATCTTTTCTTACCCAAACCAATCTTCCATGTCTTATATGGTCTCTTCTTCCTTGGAATGTTTCTATGAACTGTTCGGCTTCTTGCAGGATTTTCACACTACATCTTGGGATAGTTTGTTCTTTCTTTAATTCTAGAGGGTATTTTATTCTTAGTCTTAGTGTTTCATATCTTCCACCATATTCGCTGCTTGCATCTATATATCCTGTTTCAATGAAGATATAACCTAGATTAATTTCTGATTCTGAGTCTACTAGTCCTCTTATGATTCCTCTACCATATACTGTTTGTCTGAGTCGAAACTTTCCTCTTGCCTCTATTTTTCTATCGCTGAGCCTATAAATGAAAGGATTTCTCTTTGGCTCTTTGTGTGTAAACCCTCCTAATTCAATTATCTCTTCGCTATGTGCTAATGACGAGTTAATTGATCCGCAAGAAATCTATCTGCTTTAGCTCGTAGATGAATTGCGGCAAT
>CAZVKQ010000016.1:0-14884 GCA_964626985.1 Candidatus Woesearchaeota archaeon
GGCTGTCAAGAATTCAACAGTAAGAATTCTTGAAGCAGCGGAGCAATTAAGTAACAGAAGAATTTAATTGGTCTGCTGTATCTGTAAATATATCCCGCGTTATATATAAATATTTATTAACTATTTTTTCTGTCTTGTAAAATGAATATTTTAATAACAGGAGGTCTCGGGCACATCGGCTCAAAACTAATCAGAGAATATGCAAAAAGAGAAGACATAGAAAAAATAAGAATCTTAGATAATTTATCAACACAAAGATACTCCTCACTCTTTGACCTTCCCAAAGAAAAAAAATACGAGTTCTTTGAAGCAGATATAAACGACATTACATCACTAAAAGAAGCTCTAAAGGATATAGATATAGTAATACATCTAGCCGCAGTTACCGATGCTCCGTCAACAATCAACAATCCTGAGATAACTCACAAAATAAACTTTGAAGGAACATGGAATGTATTAAACGCCGCAATGCACGCAAATGTAAAAAGATTTCTTTATCCCTCAACAACAAGCGTCTATGGCGAAGCAGAAGGCACTCTAGACGAGGACTCTCCGGAAGAATTCTACAAACCTGCCTCACCCTACGCAGAATCAAAAAGAAAAGTAGAGAAACTTCTCCAGCAAGTAAGTAAAGAAACAGGCTTCCCAGTAATAATCTTAAGAAAAGGAACAGTCTTCGGAACAAGCCAAGGCATGCGCTTTCACACAGCAGTAAATAAATTCTGCTGGCTCGCTGCAACAAACAGGCCCTTAACAGTCTGGGACTCAGCATTAAACAGCAAAAGACCCTATCTTGGCTTAAACGACTGCGAAAGAGCTTACGCTTTCTTTGAAAAAAAAGGCAAGACAGGAGAAATATACAATGTCTTAACAAACAACTTTGAGCTCAAAGAAATAATAGAAGCAATAAAAGAAGTCATCCCCCAAACAAAAATAGAAATAACAAAATCTCCCCTCTTAAACCAGAAACCCTATCATGTTTTAAACAACAAAATAAAATCACTCGGCTTTGAATTCAAAGACAACTTAAAACAAGAAATAAGAAAAACAATAGAACTCTTTAAAGCTATTAAGAATCCATAAGATGAAACAATCAGAATTAGAAATCCTCTGTATTAATGCACTAATCAAGGCATACAAAAAACAATTAGAACTTAGAGCAAATAACACGATTAACCAGCGAAGCAATCAAGGAAGGGGAAAAGACCAAGCATTAGTTGGTGATTGGGAATCAGAAGAAGTAATTATCTCCCATCTAAAACAAGAAGGACTCCCGGCAAGAGTCATAGCAGAAGAGCACGGAACTATTGATTTAGTCAGAGAGCCCTCATTCTTAATAACTATAGACGGTTGGGACGGGAGCAGTGCTCTAGCCAAAGACCCAAATTCAAGAGGCGGGACAATGATCTCTCTATCCCCCAATCTAAATCCAAGATATGAGGACTTTAAGTTTTCAGGAATTACAGAGATAGCAACTAGTAGAATAGTCTACGCAGTAAAATGTCAAGGAGCACACTTAATTAAAAATCCAGAACAACCCCAAATATTAAAATCAATCTCTCCAAAACCAAGAAAACAATTCACCCCCGATATTAAGATTGATGTAGATGATACAAGTCTATGGGATGACGAAAGATATGAGAAAGGAATAACAGCAGGCTTAGAAGAAATAGGGAGGATCATGCACAATACTTTCACAATACCCTTACGGGACAGAGCCCAGCTAAGAGTCCAATACTCCAGCGCAGCAATGACTCTTGACATTCTGTTAGGTGGAGAAGAATCAGTTGATGCAGTAGCTCAAATAATTGCGAAAGGAGTTTTTGAACCTCCAGTTCAATATCTTCTAGTAAGAGAGGTAGAAGGAGCAGTATTAGACATGAAGGGAGATGACATCGGCCAACAATACTGGCACACCTTCGGCAGAAATCCAATAAGCCCAATCTTCCTCGCCTCCTCCAATCAACTAGGAAGAGAAATAATTGATTATCTTAACAAAACAAAAGCATCTTCTGCATAATATATTTTACAGACCCTAAATTCTTTTTTAAAGCCTTTTTCTCGAAAAATAATGTTGCGAAGAAAAATAGAAATTCTACCTCTAAACAGAAGGGAAGTCAAATTCACACAAACAGGCGAGAGACTTTCTCTAAGACCAGAGGTTTCAAATTTTGTAAATTCACAATGGGATGCGAAAAGAAAAGGGTGGGACAATGGGCTTATGCCCCTAATAACAGGAATTGAATTAGGTCAACAAACAGCAGATATAAGAGCAGGAGTCATGGATTATAAAATAACCTCTGGACTGCTTGACGCAATAAAAGCAGGAAGCCCACAAGTCCCATCATACGTTAATAACATGTCGATAGGAGTAATCCCTGTAACTAGCGACGGTTATGTAATGGTAACAAGAAGAAACACCAATATCCATGGTGGTGGAGTTTGGAACTTCAATGGAGGTTACATGACCTCTAGATTGATAGATAAACCAAACTGCTCAGACCAAAGATACGCAACAGACCCCAGACTATTCAATCCAAGAGACCAATTAAATCTAAGAATACACGGACAAGAATTCTTTGGACTTAAGGAAGAAGACCTTAAACCAGAACCGCATCCTTCAGCATTAGCAATAGGATTATACCATTCTCTAGAGCCAGAACTAGGATGGCCGGTCAAGTTTAAACAGGACAAGAGACAGATGGAGGCCGCCCTAAGAGAAACAGATGAACACACAAGAGCAGACTTTATCCCAATAGAATGGATACCAGCACTTCTAAAAAATCAGGCAGGACTATTAAACAAAGACCCAAAAACATACGAGTCTCCAAAAGACCCAAGGGAAATAATCCTTTTAGACGATAACATAGGAGAATTAATAGGAGGAGCATACGAAGCAATATCAGGATCCCCCATAGAACCATCAATAGTGGAACACCTCAGAAAAGGAGGCCTGCAAATCAACATACAAGATACCTCGCCAGGCAGAGTTTACAAATTCCCAACTTCCATCTAATAAACAAATTATTTTAAACTAATTAATCCTTAAAATAAAATGCTACAAGGAAAAAAAATTCTAATAACCGGCGGAGCCGGCTTCCTCGGAAGCAACCTCGCAAGAAAACTCCTAGAAGAACAAGCAGAAGTAACTATCTTCATCAGGCCAAACAAAAATCTAGATAATCTGGAAGGCATAAAAGAAAAAATAAAAATAATAAAGGGAGAGATAACAAACCCTGAACAAATAAAGCAGGCAATAAAAGACAAAGACTTCTTATTCCATCTCGCTTGGCAGACAGACCTAAAAAAGTCAATGGCAAGTCCAAAAGAAGACATATCAACAGATTTAATAGGATTGATAAACATCTTAGAAAACACAAAGCAATATAATCCGCAAATGAAAATAATATTCGCAAGTACAGTAACAGTTATCGGAGAAACAGAAAAGCTCCCTTCAAACGAAGATGAAAAAGAAGCCCCTCTCTCAATATATGAAGCAAATAAATTAACAGGAGAAAAATATCTCGCCCTCTACTCAAAAAACTATAACCTAAAAACAACAGTTCTAAGGCTGTCAAATGTCTTCGGAGAATATCAAAGAATAGACAATCCCTCAAGAGGCGTCCTAAACTTCATGATAGGCAGAGCTTTAAGAGGAGAAGTCCTGACAGTCTATGGAGAAGGAGACTTCATAAGAGACTACTGCCATGTCCAGAATTATGTTAACGCATTCATCCAATCAGCCCTTTCTCCCAATACCGAAGGAAAAGTTTTCGTTTTAGGCTCAGGACAAGGAAAAACAATGAACGAAGTAGTTGAAAAAATAAAATCAATCACAGAAGCTCTAACTCAAAAGCCAGTAAATATAAAGCACGTTCCCTTCCCGGAATCAGAGAACAAAATAAACAAAAGAAACTTCATAGCAGACACCTCAAGATTCAAAGAGGCGACAGGCTGGGCCCCACAAATCTCCTTTGAAGAAGGCCTAAAAAAAACAATTGAATTCTACTACAAGAAACATTATAAACAGCAATAAAAATTAATTCTTAATGAATGAAGAAGAAAACCTTAGAACAAGCTTTGGCAATCTAAAAGAAGATGTAAACCAAATAAAGAAAAACCTAAACAAAATCTCAAAAAAATTAAGCAATATTTCTTCATCAATCCCTCAAAGAAGAGCAGACATAAAAGCCCCAATATATACGTCAAAACCTTTCGTCAATGATGAAATCAAAGAAGCAGTTTTAGAAGTCCTAGATTCAGGAACTTTTGCTCTCGGCCCCAAGGTAAAGGAGTTTGAAGAAAAGTTTGCAGAGTTCTGCCAAATAAAATATGCAGTAGCCTTATCAAACGGCACAATAGCAATAGAGCTGGCCCTAAGAGCATTAGGAATAAAAGAAGGGGATGAAATAATAGTTCCCTCTCACACAACAATGCCAACAATAGAGCCAATATTAAACCTAAAAGCAAAGCCAGTCTTCGTAGATATAGAAGAAAAAACATACAACATAAACCCAAAAAAAATAAAGATTACAAAAAAAACAAAAGCCATAATGCCCGTCCATTTATACGGAAACTCGGCAAGCATAGAAGAAATAAAAAACCTCTGCGACAAGCACAAACTCTTTTTAATTGAAGACTGCTCCCAAGCGCATAATGCAAGATATGAAGGAAAGCACGTCGGAACATTCGGCGATATTGGATGCTTCAGCTTCTACCCAACAAAAAACCTAACAGTCCTCGGAGAAGGAGGAATGATAATTACAAATAATCCTAAAATAGAAAAAAAAGTAAGAGCAATGAGAAATCACGGTGAAGAAGAAAGATACAATCACACTTCATTAGGGGGCAATTATAGAATGAGCGAAATACACGCCGCAATAGGAATAAAACAGTTGGAGCTACTGCCTTTCTTCACAAGAAGAAGAAGGCAGATAGCAGAACTATATAATTCTCTTCTAAAAGACACTTCCCTAAAACTTCCCCAAGAGCAAGAAAACTCCAAACACTCATATCATCTATACGTAATCAGAGTCCAAGCAAACAAAAGGGACAAAATAATTCAGGAGCTAAAAAAACATAATATCTATCTAGGAATTCACTATCCAATACCCTGCCACAAGCAAAAAGTCATAACAGACAAATTCAAATCTCTTCCCAATCTGCCAATAACAGAAAAAATAGCAAAAGAAATAATTTATCCCTCATTAAAAAATGAAGAAGTGGAATTCATAGCAAAAAAACTAAAAGAAGTAATATGAAAGAGAAACTTAACATAGGGGCAGGGAAAAGACCTATAAAAGGATTCTTAAACCTCGATGCAAAAAATTTTCCGGGAATAGACAAAGTCCACGATTTGAACAAATACCCCTGGCCATTTGAAGACAATAAATTTAAGGAAATAAGGGCAATGTATGTTTTAGAATTATTAGAAGACTTCCTAAAAGCAATTGAAGAAATCTGGAGAATCTCAAGACCAGGAGCAAGAATAGTAATCTACTCTCCCTTATTTCCAAATATGCGCTCTGCTCAAGACCCGCTAACAAAAAAATTCATGACTTATAATACCTTCGATTACTTCACTCCAGAAAACAAAGGATTAAACTATTACTCAAAAGCGAGATTTAAAATAATAAAAAGAAGAATAATCTTCTCAAGAAACAAGCATTTAAAATTCCTTAACACAATACCAAATCTTTATCAAAAATTTTATGTTAGGTTCCTTTTCAATTTACTTCCATCAAACGAAATAATCTACGAGTTAAAAGCAGTAAAGTAAAACATAAATCTTTTTAAGCTGAAACATTCAAGCTATTTGATGTTAAAAGAGTATGAAAAAGAGTTCAAAGGAAAGAGGATAATAATAACAGGAGGCCTTGGTTTTGTAGGAAGCAATCTGGCACATAAGCTGGCAATCCTCAATCCAGAGAAAATAATAATCCTGGATTCAATGATAGAAGGCTTGGGTGCGAATAGGTTCAATATAAAAGAAATAGAAGAAATGCTGGAAATACCTGAGCTGGATAAAGGAGGTGTAGACATTCAAAACACAGACAAAGTAAAAGAAATTTTGAAGCAGGGAATAGACTACATATTCAATCTTGCAGGCTCTGTTTCCCACATAAGCGGAAAGAACAGCCCATTAAAAGATTTAGATTTAAACTTAAGAGCTCATGTATCTTTGTTAGAAGCCTGCCGACAGCACTTAGAATCACAAAGCTCAAATAACAAAATAAAAGTAATCTTCACAGGAACTAGGGACCAATACGGAAAAGTAAGAACGCACGACCTCCCGGTAAAAGAAGACCATAAAATAATCCAGCTGACAGACCCTCAAGGCATACACAACAACGCCGCAGAATTTCATCACTTCTGGTATAGGCAGTTTGGAATCCAAGCCACATCCTTAAGATTAGCAAATACATACGGCCCAAGACATCCAATGAAACACCCTTCACAAGGATTCACAAATTGGTTCATCAGGCAGGCAATGAACAACGAGGAGATACAGCTTTGGGGCGGAGGAGAATCCTTAAGAGACTTCAACTATGTAGACGACGTTGTAGAAGCCCTCTTAATGGTAGCAGCATCCCCTAAAACAGATAATCACGTGTATAATCTCGGAGCATTCATAAGGCAAAACGGAAAGTACAAAGAGCTGGGAGACAATATTAAAACAGTCGCAGAAGTCGCAGAACTAATAACAAAGATAGCCGGCTCAAGGCAGCCTGTAAAAGTCCCATATCCAGAAGACAAAATGTCAATTGAAGTCGGGCACTTCTACGCAGACGCTACAAAGATACACGAAGAAGTTGGCTGGGAGCCGAGAATCTCAATGCAGGAAGGCATCAGAAGAACAATAGAATATTACAAGAGGCATAAAGGCAGATATTGGAATTCTTTATAAACCCAAGCTCTTTACAAAAATAATGCCTGCGCTCTCAATAATAATCCCAACACACAACGAAGAAAAAGATATACCCATCTGTCTTAATAGTCTAAAAAGACAATCATTCCAGGACTTTGAAATAATAATAGTTGATGACGGCTCAACAGACAAAACTCTGGAGATAATAAAGCAGTTCCAAGAAGTAAAGCTGATAAAGGGAAAGCATAAAGGTCCTGGGTTCTCAAGAAATCTTGGAGCAGAAAAAGCAGAAGGCTCAATCTTAATATTTATAGACGCAGACATGACCTTCTCAAAAGATTATCTAAAGAGACTAATAAGTCCAATCCAAGAAGACAATTCAATAATTGGAACGACCCATGATTTAGAATTAGTGGAAAACATAGAAAATATCTGGAGCAAATGCTGGGGTAGAATAAGAGTATCAAAAGAACAAGCAAAAGATGTGAAAATATTTAGAGCAATAAGAAAAGAAAAATTTTTTGAATTAGGAAAATTTGACCCCAAATATGGCTACGCAGACGATCAAACATTCTGGTTCAAGCATAAAATAAAACCAAGAGTAGCGGAAAATGCAACTTGTTATCACAAAAACCCAGAAACACTCCAGAAAGTATACAATCAAAGCAGATGGATAGGTGCCTCAATAGACCATAAAGCTCTAAACACCAAGCCGATAAAATACCTCTCACCCTTAGCTTTATTAATAATCTCCCCAATAACAATCCCAATTCTAACTCTAAAAAAATGCTATCAATTCAAAAACATAACAATATTACCTCAAATGTTAGTCTTCATGGCAACGCGTTATTACGGAACAATCTCCGGAATAATAAGAAATATATACTTAAATAAAAACTTCAGATAAAATGAAAGACCCAAGATACAAAAGCGACTATCTAAGATTCAAACAAATCAATAAATACATAAAAGGAAAAGAAATACTAGACATTGGCTCAAAAGAAGGATTTGTCCATTCCCTGTTGTCAAGGAATAATAAAGAGTTAAAATTCCAAACCCTCGATAATTCGGGCAAGGCAGATTTCAACATAGATTTAGACAATCCAAGAAAAATAGAAAAGAAATTTGACACAATAATAGCAGGAGAAATAATAGAGCATCTGGAGTCTCCAATAAATTTTATTAGGTACTGCAAGACACTCTTAAAAAAAGGAGGGCGATTAATTATTACAACGCCAAACGCGATAGGCATCCAATATTTAATTAACGAAAGCTGGTGTGTTTATTACAAGGATTACAGAGGGCACACGCAAACATTCACAATCCCCATGCTAAAAAGAATACTCACCGACGAAGGCTTCTCAATAATAAAAACAGATTACATAAATGCCTTCTGGATAAACAATCCACTTCAATATCTAACTCTCTTAGTAAAGAAGTTAAGGCCGGATTTGATCATAGTTGCAGACTACAATTAGTCCGTATACAAATATTTATACTCGAAGCTTTGTAAAAAGCGAGAGTTAAAGATTTGTGTCGTACAACACAAATCTTTATAAAACCCAATCCCACTCCTACAAAATGGGTGATCAAAAAACAGCCTTTATAACAGGCATAGGTGGTCAAGACGGTTCCTATCTAACTGAATTTCTTCTTAGTAAAGGATACTTAGTCAGAGGAATAATTAGAAGGTCAAGCAATCCAAATACACATAGATTAGACCACATCCTAAAAAAACTTAATTACACTCACGATTCAGAAGCCCCACTATTATTAGAATATGGAGACATGACAGATGTCTCAAGCATAAGAGATATACTTGAAAAAGTAAGACCTAATGAAATATACAACCTAGCCGCCCAAAGCCAGGTAGGAATCAGTTTCAAAAATCCCATAACAACTTTTGATATAAATGCCCTTGGAACATTAAGGTTGCTGGACGCAATAAGAGATATGAAATTAGACTGCAAATTTTATCAGGCCTCTTCTTCAGAAATGTTTGGCACTTCTCCCCCTCCCCAAAACGAAGAAACCCCTTTCAAGCCCCAGAGCCCTTACGGTGTCTCAAAAGTTGCAGCATTTTACCATACTCAAGCATACAGAAATGCCTACGGAATGTTCGCCTCAAACGGAATATTATTCAATCATGAATCTCCAAGAAGAGGAATTAACTTTGTCACAAAAAAAATAACAAGAGAAATATCCAGAATAGTCGTAGGAGAAATCAAAAGTCTAACTCTGGGAAACATAGACGCAAAAAGAGACTGGGGCTTTTCAGGAGAATACATCCAAGCAATGTGGAAAATACTCCAGCACCACAAGCCGGACGACTTCGTCATAGCAACAGAAGAAACACACACAGTAAGAGATTTTTTAGAAGAAGCCTTCTCATTAGTAGGTCTTGATTACAAAAATCACCTAAAAATAGAGGACAGGTTCAAAAGGCCGGCAGATGTTCCGAGTCTTCTTGGAGATTCATCAAAAGCAAAAAGACTCTTAGGCTGGGAGCCGAAAGTAAAATTCAAACAACTAGTTTCTATGATGCTTGATCACGATTTAAAAGAAAGAATGATTGAAAAAGGAATAGTCACAGTAGACCCGGAAAATTTAAGGCGTCCAGGATTTTACATAGAAAAAGCCAAAGAGTTAACTCCAAACTTGAAAGCCCTTAGTCAATAAAATACTTTGTCCTTTGCCTGTCCCTGATAAGGCCCATTTTTAATTTCATAAAAAGTAGTTCCTTCTTCCAAAACCTTCAAACCATGCCCTCCAGCAAGATAAACATAAAAATCCCCGGGCCCGACAACTTCCTTTCCAATAAGAGAATCATCTAAGTCATACATGCTAACCTCTAACTTGCCTCTTATAACAACCCATGACTCTTGAGTGCAATTAGTCTCTCTTCTTTGGGGCAGATGCTTATGAGGCCCCTTAAAAGTATGTCCTTTCGGACAAGAAGCATGTAAGGAAGCCTGCAAAGGATTATCATCAGGAATCAAATTAACTCGCTCACCAGACTCTTCGTCTTCTCTGCAAATAACATGCAGAAGCTTTTCAGGCTCTATATTGGAATAAACTTTAATTACCATTTAAACCTCCTTGATTATTAACATACCACTCAATCGTTTTTTTCAAGCCATCTTCAAAAGAAGTCTTGGCTTCAAATCCGAATTCCCTTTTCGCCTTAGAGACATCCAAACACCTTCTCGGCTGCCCATCTGGCTTAGAAGTATTCCAAATAACTTTCCCTTTAAATTCCATTAACCTGCAAAGAATGTTAACTAAATCTTTAATGCTAATCTCCATTCCAGAGCCAATATTGACAGGCTCTGATTTATCATACTCCTTAGTTGCCTTTATCAAACCCTCGGCAGCATCCTCAATAAATATAAATTCTCTAGAAGGTTTCCCAGTCCCCCAAACTTCAATCTTATCAGCACCACTCTTCTTCGCATCATGTATCTTTTTTATTAAAGCAGCAAGAACATGCGATTTATATGGCTCAAAATTATCATCAGGTCCATAAAGATTAACTAAAAGCAAATAAATTGAATTAAAGCCATATTGTTTTCTATAAGCCTCAGATTGAACAAGCAAAATTTTCTTGGCTAAGGCATAAGCCGCGTGCGACTCAGCAGGATACCCATCCCAAAGATTTTCCTCTTTAAACGGGACAGGAGTAAACTTAGGGTAAGCACATATCGTGCTAATAATAACAAACTTTTCAACACCCCGAACTCGCGCCTCTTCTATCATCTTAGCGCCAATCATAAGGTTATCATAAATCATAGTCCCGGGATTCTCAAGATTAAAACCAATCCCTCCAACAGTTGCCGCGAGGTCTATCACAACATTAGCAGGAAAATCATCAAACAATTTTTTTACATACTCATCTTTCCTCAAATCATAATCCTTTTTTCGCGGAATAAAAATATTCTTTTTAGGAACGCCCTCGTCTTCAATCAATTTTCTAACAAGAGTTCTTCCTAAAAAGCCAGCTCCTCCAGTAACAATAATCCTCTTACTTTTCAAATCTAACATCTAACATCCTACATTAAACAATATAAAAGATTTACTGTGGTAAACTCTCAATCAAAGGCATTGCCAAATCCATAAAATCTCTTACAAAAGGATGCAATCTCTTTCTAAAATCCCCCCCATATTCAGACGGCTTAACAATCATCGGCTGTTTATGTAACTCATCCAGCTTAAGCTCCCCCTCTCCTTTTGCAACAAACATAAAACTAAATGTATCAGTTCCCTTCCCATGCCCAAAGGGATCAGTCTCCCAAAATTGCCTTGAGTGGGCAACCTCTTTTATATCAGTTAACTCAAGATTACACTCCGCCCTTACTTTATCTTTTAAAGATTCTATCAATGGAACACCCCTCTTAACTCTTCCTCCTATCGGGCACAATTCTCCCTTAAAAGGAAGATTATCTCTAACAACTAGAAGCAAACCTCCCTTATACTCTATCAAAACATCATGACAAATTATCGGAAGCCCAGCATGCGCCTTGGAATAATCTTCTTCAGACATAAAGCCCGCCTTTAATTTCTCCAAATCAACAGGTCCGCCCCCCTCAAAAGCATATTCTTTCATAAACAACAAATAACAGCACAATATAAAAGATTTATCGTGCTAACAATCATATAAATGTTTAAATAACTTATTAAAATCATCTCTCAATGACAAATGAACTCTTAGGCATCAAACTAAATCTCCCTCCAGAACTATTCAGATACGAGCTCCAGCCAGATGAAAAACTAGCGGAGGAAATTCCTCAACACCTTACCATTGTAACTTCAACAATGTATCGCCCGGAATCTGACGGAAGTTGGAACGAAACAGTAAAGAAAGGGCAAGTCAGACACTTGAGATGTTTAAAGTAGCCAGACGATTAGGCTATGAAGTTGCCTGCGTTGACGAGAACAGCGATGCAGGATGGCTACAAGAGGCTACAGGAACAGTAGCCTTGATACACCAAGCCAATATAGAAAATATGCCCGGGCATCATGGAATGGGCAAGTGCAGAAGACAAGCATTCCAAAAAGCTTCAAATATAGGCAGACCTCTTATGACATGGCTTGACCCTCAAAAAAATCTATGGGTTTTAGACAACACACATAAATCACCAATAGCCCTAGCAGCCACACCTGTCTACAATAGACAAGCAGACATAGTAATTCCAAGAAGGCAGGATAACAATCAGTCTTATCCATTACTACAGCAATTCTCAGAGATAGAAGGTAATCTTGTTACAATGAGTATTTTAAGGAATCGCTATGAAAAACTAAGCGCGTCACAAGAAGACATAGACAGGAAGTCAAGTTACATAGACCATTACAGTGGCCCAAAAATATTTAGAACAGAAAATGTAAAATACTTCACTTTATATTCTGGAGAGATAAATGGAAAGCCAGCAGACCGTTGGCACGCAGTCCATATGCCTCCTTTCCAAATGCTCTTTGACGGACTAAATCTAAAGGGAGTAGCAGTCCCTTACACTCAGCCAATTAAACTATCTGAAATTGAGGCAAGAGACCATTCAATGGATTTAAAGAGAATTGAACAATTAGCAGACCTCACAAAGGCAGTCAAAGAATTCTCAGAGCAAGATTTGTCATCAAGACTTCAGAAAACATAATTTTTTAAACAATCTCCCAATTAATAACCAATGCCAAAAATACCAAAAAAAATTCTATTCGCAGCATGGGCCTGTCACAACAAAAACTACTTCCCATATCAGGCATGGCATACGCCTCTAAAAAAATTATTCCGGGAATTCATGACCTTTGACCCGCAAGAATATATCTACCATCACGGAAAAGAAGCCATGAACAAAAAGTTCCTGGAAATAATAGAAAAAGAAAAACCAGATTTCATTTATCTCTGGCTAATCTACAACGAGTTCTACATAGACACTTTATTAAAAATAAAAGAAATCTCTCCAAATACAAGAACCCTAAACTTCTTTGGAGACGACGACACTTTATTTGATAACTACGCAAGATACTTAGCCCTCTTCATAGACTACCCTTTAGCAAGTCGCAGAGAATATATCAAAGACTACAAAAAAGACGGAATAAAAAATGTATTTTTCTCCTGCGGGGTAAACACAGACAACTTCAAATATCTTCGGCTTGAGAAAAAATACGATGTAACATTCATAGGAACTCCAATGGGGGACCGTACGGAATTAATTAAGTATTTAATTGACAACAGCATTAAAGTAAGAATCTACGGAGCTGGCTGGGACAATTATCCAGAATTTAAAGAATACTATTACGGAAAACTATCACAGGAAGAAGTAACACAAGTAATAAACCAAAGCAGAATAAACCTAAGTTTAACAAAAAACTACGAGGGCAAGCCAAGTTTCAAAGCAAGAGTCTTTGAAGTCTCTGCCTGCAACTCATTCCTTTTATCAGAATATTTTTCTGGATACTTGGAATTCCTAAAAGAAGACGAGGAAATTGTAATGTTTAAAGACAAAGAAGAGCTCCTAAAAAAAGTAAACTACTTCCTAAAAAATGAAAAAGAAAGAGAAGAAATAGCAGAGAAGGCCTACAAAAAAACAATGTCAAACTACGCCCAAGAGGCAGAATTCAAAAAAATCTTCAAAGAAATAGAAAAACTAGAAAAATCCCAAGAGCCAAAACAACTCCCCCAAATAGAGACAAAAGTCGCCCAATTATCTAAGGAAGACCTCTCTTTAGAAGAAGAACAAATAAAAGAGAAAATAAAAGACGCAGAATTTATAAGCTTCAAAGAAAAAGAATCTATTGAATTACCCCATAAAAATTACTTCCAAATCTACTCTTTAGAAAAAACAAAAAAAGAAATAAGTTGCTGTGACTATTTCATCCATTCAAAAAATTTGGGAAATTACCTGTCTTTCTCCTCAAATCACGCCTTTAAAACCCTCCCTAAGGAAGACTTCTTCAAACTCCTTTCAATCTCTCAGCTCCTTATGAAAAAAGATTACTTCTTAAAAAACATAAATAGCTTTAAGGATTTCAACAACAAAAAACAAGAGCTAATTAATAAAGAAAATACTTGTTTCATTTCAATGACTTTAGTTCAAGTATCAAACATTCAGCCAATAGACTACAAAAAAATGGAGAAAGTATTCCTTCCTGAATTTGAAGACAACCTTCGCTTTTTAAGGCATCAAAAAAAACTATGGTATAGCTCATACCCTTACAAGTTAGTCTTAAGCTCCCTATTCAAAAAGCACTCAATACTTAAGCCTTGGATTAAAAGCTCATTTAATAAGTCAAAACTCCAATAAATCACTCCTATCAACAAAAAACTTCTTAATAAAATCATCCTTCAAAATCTCCGCAAACTCTTTCTCCATATTCTGGAAAATTATCGGATAACCGCTAAAATCATGATAATACTTTCCTTTCTCCAAGTCCTCAACACCATAATTAGGAAATAATAAATTATATTTGTTATTCTTGTTCATCTTAGGAATAATCAACTCCAAAGAGCATTCCTTTCTTCCATACCAATCAAATTTAAACCTGTAATCTCCGGGAATTTTAAAATCATCTATCATAATAATCGCAGAACCAACGTGATTAGTAATAACCTCCATCTCGTCCTCAAGTGGCCAGTTATCCCACCAATGCGCATCAAGAAAAAACAACGGCTTATTCCCGACTAAACCCTTTCCAATAATATCCTTAAGAAAAAGAGGAGAATCTCCTTTGTAAACTTTAACATTTCCAAAATCCTTAAGATTCTTTTTTGACTTCATATAATTTCTCTTGTCAAACTCACAGGTATAAACATTCAATTCAGGAAACTTTTCAGCCATAAAACTGGTGCTTGAGCCAAGATAAGTCCCGGTTTCAACAATAGAACTGACGCCAGCGCGCTTCCCAACAAATTCAAAAACTCTCTGCAAAACAGGGTCGTCGTGCAGTCTATATTTAGCAGGGAAAAGCTTCCATTTAACCTGCCCAAAAGACAATTTAGCCCTCCTGACAATCCCAATCTTCTTA
>CAZVKQ010000017.1:0-13540 GCA_964626985.1 Candidatus Woesearchaeota archaeon
CATTCAACTCTTACGGGTTGAGGTCTTTAGTGTGGGGGTAAAACCCGTAGGGTTTTGTGACTGTTTGAGGTTTCTAAAAAGAAGATTTTTATAATAACAAATGTTTATTTGGTTATGGTTTATGCTGTTTATACAACAAAAAGTTTTGATAGAGAAACAGGGAGATTAACAAAAGACGAACAAGAGAGAAGACAAAGAATATTTTTACAACTTAAGGAAAATCCTTATGTTGGTGACCAATTACAATATAGGCATTTGAGAGAAAAGAGAATAAAGGAAAAAAGAGTTTACTATTTAGTTTATAATGACTTACAAGCCGTTCTTGTTGTTGCGATAAGTGGAAAGAAAGACCAACAAGCAACAATAAACCACATAATCGACAACTTTGACGAATATAAGGAATATCTAGAAAAATTACTAAGAGAAAATTAAGCGACTCTTCTTATCCTGCCTGCTTTTACGTCTTCTAAACTTTCTTTAAATTGTCTTATCAAATCAAAGTCTATCTGCTCTAATTTTCTAAGCTTCGCTATTAGCTGTTTCATTCTTTCGTATTCTGTTTTTGGTATGTTTATCATTTCCATATTATCTATAAAAAAGAGGAATTTTTAACTCTTTTGGTTTACGTGATTTATAATTATGTCCAGACTCTAATTTGTACTTCTGTGCTCCAGAGAAATGGGACTCCAGAGATGTCAAGAGTGTCTATTTCAAATGAGTCTTGGTTTAGGATTAGGTCTATTTTTCCATTGACGTCTGCGTCTAATTGTGTTAAGAGGCGGTCTACTGCGTCGTCAACTGCGTCGTTTTCTGAATCAAGAGGGTCTGAAGAATCTCCGATGGTTATTTGTTGTGTAGTGTCATCTTCAAATGTTATTGTTCGTGTTGAGCCTTTTGCTTTTGGCTTTGCGTCCCCGAAGTTGACAAAGCTTTTGACGAAGTAAACTAATGAGCCGTAGGATGCTTCACTTGAGACTCCGTATCCATTGCCAAATTCAAGAGTGAAGTTGTTCTTTCCTTCAATGAAAGAAAGCGGCTCTTTTTGCGGAGTGTATCCGAATCTGCTGAATGCTTCTATGTAAGGGTCTGGGGGGGAGTGGTATAGATAGATGCCGTTGGCTTTTGCACTTTGCTCTGTTGAATTACTGGATATCCATCCTAACTGCCAGTCTGCTAGGATCGGTATTGATTCTGGAGGCAGATAGAATGTCCACTCTAAATTTCTGTAAAAGTTTCCTAGTTTTTTATCTGAGAAGTTTGTAAGAGGTATTTCCTGCGTTAAATCAATTGAGCCGAATGGAATGTTAAGAGGAGTTGATTCTATTAGAACATATGAGTTTTCTTTTATTTCTGCTATTTGGCTTGATTGGCCGACAGAGATAATAAATGTGATGTATTCACTGTTTAATTGAGAGTAAGAGATTCCTGCATTGCTTAGAGAGAGGTTTATTTCTGCGTCTGTGAAAATTATTTCTTCTCCATCTGGAGCGAAGTCTCCTTGGACTGTTTTTACTCCTACTAATATCTTTTGAGCCCCCTTTCTAATTTCTAATTTTGTGTTTCTTGTTACGTTAAGATGGACTTCCATTTTTGTTATTGGTTCTGGAGTGAAGATTGATTTTTCTGAATGGAGTATTCCATCTGCTATTGTTTCATAGAAAGGGTATTTATCGTCTATTTGGAATGTTTGTAAGTCTGGAGTTGAGTATTCTATGACTATGTGTGATGCTCCGTCTTCACCTCCAGAGGTTATATTAGTTCCTGCTTTACTTGAAAGCGTTGCTGTGTTTTCTCCCGGATTTACATAAGAAGTTAGATTTAGGATTACGAACAGATCTATTATATCTTCATATATCTTTATGTTGTTTATTGACAGAGAAGTATTCTGGCCTACCCATGAGGGCTCTGCGAGCCAGAACGCGTTTTTTATTTCAGCGTTTTCTGGAACTGTGAAAGTGTAATTTATTGTGTTGTTCTTGTTGTTTCCGCAGTATTCCCCCCATGCGTGTGTTTTCCAGCCCCCGCAGATTAGCTCTCCTTTTATAATTTCAATTGTGTCTTTTGACTGGATTTTTTTCAGCCATGCTTTAGCGACGAAGCCCTCTGTCGGGTTTCCTTTGAGGACTCCGCTTATTATCTGCCTTGTCGTGTCAATGTTTTTTGCCTGCTCTATTGGAGTGATGTTTTTTGATGCTAAGAGGTCTTCGCCGTACCAGATTCCGATGTTTTTTTCTGTTGTATTTATTGAATTGAGGATGTTTTGAGATAGTATTTGGGCTTCGCCGACATTTTGAGAGTAAGTTTCTCCTATCTGCTCTAAGACTGATTTGTTTGTGTTGTTTATTATTCCTTGGGATATTAGCGATTGGACGTAAGGATTATTTAGTTCGCCTATTTTCAGAGTTGAGAGGGTTTTTATTATGTCTGAATGGACGCTTGTTTCAACTGTTGTTTGTTTTCTTAAGGGGATTATCAGGAGGATTATTGATAGGATTATGATTAGGGCGATTAGCGCGTCCATGCTGAAGAAAACACCTCTTTTTTTTATTCCCATGTTTGAATGCTTATTGTTAGGATTTTGTTCTCATAAGGAATTATGCGCTCTGTTTTTATTAAGTTTGTTGGGTTTTCTGTCTGGGCTCCTATTATGCTTATTTGCTCTTCGCTGATTATTATTTCTTCGGAGAAAGTTATGAAGTAGTTGTTTTGGATTTTGAAAAGAGATTTTGTTTTTGCGTAGTCTGATTGTGCCAAGTCAGAGAATTGCTTTAGTTTTGTTTCGTTTATTTTGTTCTGCGAGAGGAGCCCGATTCTGGAGACTGTTGAGCTGTCCCAGTTTTCAGGGAAACCTTCTGATAAGATGCTTTCTGCTATAAGTGTTCCTTCGTATGACAATATTTGGGCCATGTCTTCTTTTTCAGGAGAGTAGTTTATTGTGTACAAGTAGAAGCTTATTATTGCAACGACGAAGATTATTGAAGCAATAATTAAATCAAAGCCCCATGCCTGCGCTTTATTGTCCATTTTAAACTTCCAGCTTGCCCTTGTATGGCTTTTTGTCAACGATGATGCCTACTTTTGATATTTGAAATTTATAGATTTCTCTTGAGTGATTAGTGCCTTTCATTTTTAAGATTTCCAAGAATCTTTCCCTCTCGTTTTTTTCTCTTGCGAAATAGAGAAGGATTATTGAGTCTGATTCAAACTCTGATGTTTTGTTTTCCAGTTTTTCTTCTTTGGAGGTTTTTCCTTCTAATGTCAGGAGAGTTGTGCAGTTCCAGCTTTCAACAATCTTTAGGAGAGCCAGGGCGGCGTCTCTTTTTTCTATTCTTTCCCTGAATAAGAGGGAGAAGTAAGTTACGCTGTCTATTACTAATCTGGAGATTTTTTTTTCTAGGATTATTGATTCTATTGTGCCTCCGCCTTCTTCAAGCATTGTTTTTACTTTTATTGGATTGTATTTTAAGAAAGTCAGGAGGCCTTTTTTTTCAAATTCTTCTGCGTCCCAGCCGAAGCCGTTCATGTTTTTGAAGAAGTTTTCTTTTCTTTCCTCAAATGAGACATAGAGGCATCTTTCACCTTTTTTCATTCCCTCAACCAGGAACTGCATTGCGAAGACTGTTTTTCCGCCGCCAGGGCTTCCTATTACGAGGTTTGTTGAGTTTTTTTCAAAGCCCCCTTCTATTAGGGTATCAAAGTTCGGGATACCTGATGAGACTTTTTTTTGGGAGAGGGTTTCTTCTTGAACTTCTGATTGTTGGGATGGCTCTTTTTTTAGATGAGATATGTGAGAGCTGTGTTTATTATGATTAATTCTATGAGGGAGAGATTTATTTTTGTGAGAGCTGTGGCTTTTGGTTTTCCTCTTTTGTTTCATTGTTATAGAAGATTGGGGATGTATTAAAATATTTGGGTTAGGGTTATGATTCCAAGTTGATTCTTTCAAGACCTAGTTTATCGAAGATTTTGTCGGAGCTTATGATTTTATTCCCTTGGCCGCAGAATGCTGCATGCAATGAGTCAAATACGTTTGATCCTTCTTCTTTTATGAGGTGGGCAGCTAGAAGGTATGTTTGAGAGTCACCTCCCTTTATCTCGGCTATTTGGAGAGCGTCTACTAATACTCTTTCTGGATCTAGGGAGTATTCTTTGCAAAGTAATAGAAGTTCAATTAGTGTAGTAGGGGATGTCCAGATTTTTCCTCGGTTTTCTATTAATAGTTTTTTTGCGTTTGATTTTAGCCAGTCTGATTCTTTGAGTAGTGCTAGGAAGAAATCTGTGTCTGCATAAATCACTTTCCTACCTCTTTTACAGCGCTTTGTCTAATATGTTTTTTCAGATCTTTTAGGGAGCGACCCTTTAGTGCTTTTCCTATTTCAGATAGGTCTTTGATTGGATCTTTCGGCACGGGTAATAGCAGGACGCTTTTTGGTGTTTCTACTATTATAAACTTCTCTCCATATCTAGTTCTAAGAGCTTCTTTTAGATAGAGCCTTCCTTTGCTGTCGCATTGAGCTGTTGTCATTTTCCCACTATTAGACTATTAGTGGGAGATATTTATAAAATTAACGGTTGCTGGATTTAGCCCAACAATCCAGAGAAGTAATTAGCTAATGCTAATCTGATGACGAAGTAGACTGTTAGGCTGATTGCTATTAGAGGTATCATGTATTTGACTCCGGCTTTTTCTTCGCCTTTGCTTACTAAGCCGAGAATTAGCGACGCCATTATGTCTGTTGTTGCTATAAAGATTAGGGAGAAGTATGTTATGAATGTCAGTGAGACATTTATTTTTGTGAGACTGAACGGGAGACTGACAGTTGTCTGGACTTCTGGGAGTGTTGAGAGAATATTTGTCAGCGTTGAGACAAGGATTGAGGACAAGCCGAAGAGAGTTGGGGCTCCGACTGCCACTGCGAAGAATATGAATATTACATACATCAAGACATTTGAAGCAGCTCTTTTTTCCACGAAATTTCTTTCTCTTAAGTTTATTGCTGTCTGCTCTAATAAGACTGCTAAGTTGCCTCCTGACCTGATTCCGGAGAGGATTATATTGATTGTCTTCTGGATTTTTACAGAGTTTATTCTGTCTGACATTTTTATCAGGGCATGGTCTATTTCTTCGCCGGTGATTATTTCTTTTCCTACCTTCAGAATTTCTTCGTCTAACGGAGAGAATTCTTTTCGCGAGCTTATTAACAGGGCTTTGTCTATTGTCATTCCTGCACGGAGATTTGAAGCCATCAGCTCAATAAAATCAGGAAAGACTGTCTCCATTTTTTTTATTTTTGCTGATTCTTTTAGCTTTTCTCTGACTAAAAGATAAACTTGTATTAGAGTGAAGACGACGACGATTGCTATTAGTGAATAGAGCCAGCTTTTCGTATCGTAGAGAACATAAGATGCAATGGCTAGAGAGATTATTAGGGAGATTATTATCTTTTTTGGATTTGGTTTTTGAAATTTCATAGCAGGCTTGGGCGGGCTGATTTAATTAATCCTAGGAAGGAGAATTGAATTATGAGAATGAAGACGTAGAGGGCTACGAATAAAAGAGCTGTCATGAATTGAGGGAGGTTTACGAGAGAGGAAATTATTGTGAAGAATGTTATTCCCAAAGACGGGAGAATAATTGTGATGAGCATATAGAACATTACCAGAGGGTTTAACTTGTTGCCGTAGTTTTGAATCTGAAGTATTTGCTCTTCTTCCAACGATTTGATGCTTTCTTCAATGACGATTGAGATGTCGCTTCCTGCGCGCATTCCGTTGCTTATCTGCCAGATTGTTCTTCTGAAATGTAGGGAGGAGTTTTTTTTCCCGAGCTGTTCAAGGACTTCTATTTCAGGCATTCCCGCGTTGATTTTTTTAACTGCTTTTTTAAATTCATCACTTAAAGCAGAATATTCTGCCGAGGAAATATTTACCAGGATTGTGAATAAAGGAATGCCCGCGTTCAGCTGAATGAGCATATCTTGAAGTGCCGGAATTAAGTTTTTTTCTATTTCTCTCTGTTTCCTGTTTAGATAGATGTGCGGATAAATTCTTTGAGAGAAGAAGACGAAACCCCCGAAGAGAAGCGAGAGTCCTATTGAGAGAAGAACTGCGTAGCTTACTTTTAGCAGAATTAGAGCTGTTGAAGAAAAGATTAGGATGATTAGCGAAGCTATTGCCGAGTTTTTCAGGCAGATTGAGAGATATTCTTCTCTTGTCAAAGGAATTTCTGCTTTATCCAAGTCAGACTGGAGCTTGGCGTTTCTTTTTGGCTTGATGAATTTCTTGAAGAATTTAGACTGCTGTTTGAGTTTTTCTAATTTTGATATTGTGAATGGGATTTTGAATTTCATTTCAACCCCCCACTACTTCTTCTATGTTGTTTTTGTTTATTGAGCTTAGCAAAGCCGGCTTGTTTTTGTAATATAAGTTCATTACCCTGCCGAATTTTTCAAGACTTCTTATGTTGTTTTTTATCAGCCAAGATAATATTTGTTTTTTTTCCTCCATGGCTTTTGAGATTTCTGCGCTGGACATTCCCGTGTTTCTTGAGATGTCTTCAAAGAATCTTAGGCTTTCGTTGTGCTTTATTATTTTGTCAGTTTCAGGAACCCATCTGTATAAAATGTTTGCTTTTGCGTTTTCTTTTACAGCGTCTATTTCTGCTACTTGTGAGACTCTTCTGATTCCTTTTTTTCTGTCTCTAAACATTACGACATTTAAATTGACTGATTTTAATAAATTAGGAGGGATGTCCAAAGGAGGGTTTATCAGACGCGAGATTGTTTCTGCTGCTGTGTCGGCGTGAACTGTTGCGTAGACGCTGTGGCCAGTATGCATTGCTTCAAACAAGACCATTGCCTCCTGCTGTTTTCTCATTTCTCCCAGGATTATTCTGTCTGGGCGCATTCTTAGTGAGTTTACTAAAAGATCCAGCATTTTTACTTCTCCTTTTCCTTCAGGGTTTGGGGTTCTTGTTACTAAAGGAGTCCAGTAAAGAAATTCCGGGAGCATCAGCTCTCGTGTATCTTCAATGCTTATTATTCTTTGATTTGGCGGAATGAAAGGCATACAGGCATTTAGGAAAGAGGTTTTTCCAGAGCCTGTTCCTCCGGAGATTAAAATATTCATTTCGTATTCTATTGCGAGCCAGATTAGCGACGCTGTTTCCAAATCGCAGGTTTTGTTTGTTATCATGTCAACCATGGTATAGGGGTCGCGGGCAAATTTTCTGATTGTTATTGTATTTCCTTTTGTATTTATAGGATAGAGGACTGCGTTGATTCTGTCTCCTGTAACGAGATGCGCGTCTAGTAAAGGATCAAGGACTGTTATCTGCTTTCCGACTCTTCTTGCGATTATATTAGAGTAGTTTATGATGTCTTCTTCTCTTTCTATTCTGATATTTGTTGAGAGCCAGCCGTATTTTTTGCTGAAGACTCTTATGTTTTCTTTTGCTGACGGGATTACTACTTCTTCTAAGTTTATGTCGCTGATTAGGAATTCTATTTTTCCCAAGCCGACCATGTCCTGTATTAAGATTCCGACGAGGAACTGCTCTGTTTTTTTGTCTATGTGGGGGAGTTTTTTTCTGATTAAAGAGCGGGCTTCATTGAAGAATCTTTTTTTGAGTGTTGAGTATGCTCTTGGGTCTGTCAGCTCTTTCATTGAAATTGCTGTTGCTGTTATTAATTCGTTTTTTATGTCGTCCATGAGAGCTTTTGTCGGAGGATCTACTTCTGGGATGTAGAGAGAGTAAGCCAGCCCCAAAGGGAGTTTTTCTATCTGGACTTTAACTCTTGCGCCGTCCATTTCTAAAATGTATTCTTCAATTATTTTTTTATTTAATTTGGGCTGACTTTTTTTGGGGATTATTTTTTTTGGCGGATTTCTGATTATGCTTATTACTCTTTTTTTGGTTAAGTTGCTTTTTTCTTCTTTTTGCTTAGGCGGGCTTCTTTGCGTTTTCATTTTCTTCTATTGAGAGCAATTCCGGCTCTTTGAACATAGGGTAGTTTACTTTAGCCATGTTTGCTGTTTCTAGGATTTCTGCCCATTCTTTTACTAGTTCTATGGGTATTTTAAATGCATTTGCGATTGTTGAGAATTTCAGACTTTTGTACTGCTGGAGGGCTTTGTAGAGCAGGTCTATTTCTGTTTCGTTTTCTTCTCTTCTTAGATTTATATGAATGCTTTCATCCTGTTTTATGGGGATAACTCTGGTTTGGAGGATTTTTAGGACGATTAAAAGGATTATAATTGCCCATTCCAAGATTAGAATTATTTTTGAGAATGGGCTTATTGCTTTGTAGTTTGTCTGGAGCTCTTCGCCGATTTCGTATTTGCCTATTGAGAAGCCGGAGATTCCTTCACTCGCTATTCCTGAAATTCCAGTGCCGAAGACTGCCACTTGGAAAAATGTGTGCGCGATTGAGATTAGTAATAGGAATGAGATTATTATTCCTAAAATGCTTATTTTCCTCTTTTTTATCATTTTGTTTTTGTTAGTTTTTTTTGTGCTCTCCTTTGACTATTATCCAATTGTTTCCTCCTATATATGGCTTTAGATTTTTTTCTTTTACAAAGTCTATAAAAGATTCTGTAACTCCATTAAGCTGATATTGAATATTGTTTATATCGTGTCCAGCGAGGATACTTTTCTTAGGAATTTTATTATACCATTCTTCCATGTCTTCTTTGGCTTTATGGTAATTATGATTTGCGTCTATGTAGACAAAGTCAAGTTTGTCCGGAATTAGTTTGAGAGCTTCCATTGAAGTCGCTTTAATGAATTCTATTTTATGCTCCCATTTGGATAGAGCAATTTTTGCTTGTTTTTCTGCTTCTTTCAAATCTGAAGAGCATGAAGAACCGTCTTCTTCATCGTAAAAATATGGGTCAATTAAATAGAGCTTTTTTATGTTGAGTTTTTTTAGAATTCTTAAGGCATTTTCTCCTCTCCACACTCCTACTTCCACGCCAACAAGATCTTTTTTACCATTTGTTTTTTGCTTAACAAAGTTTGTAAATGAGGTTTTATCATCTTTATAAACTCCGTATCCAAAGATATCTAATGCATGGCATATTAATTTTTTTATTGTTTTCATCATTTAGCAAGATTTTTTAAATAAGGTCTTGTACTAATATACAGGAGGGGTTTTTTATAAACCTTACCAAGATGTTTTATATAGATGGAAAGAGAGGGCAGGCGAGTGTTGAGTATTTGATTATCGCAGGGTTTGTTGTTTTTTTAGTTGTGAGCATACTCGGGTTTGCGTTTTTTTATTCTTTGCAGATAAGCGAGGCGATAAGGTTTAATAATATTGCTAAATATGCTGACAAGATTATTTCTTCAAGCGAGAGGATATTTCTTGCCGGGGAGCCGTCCAGAGTTACAGAGCTGGTTTATTTACCTGCCGGCGTTAACAGCATAGAGTTGATTGAGAATAATTTGATTTTTAGTGTTTCTACAAGTTACGGCGTTTCTAAAGTTTCTTTTCCCAGTGATGTTCCGCTTGATTTTAATGGAGGGCTTAGTGTTGACAAGGGCGTGAAGAGGATTCAGCTTATTGCCGAGGCAGATAGAGTCAGGATTATTGAGGGCTAAGATGGTTTTTGATATTAGAGGGCAGAGCGCGGTTGAGTTTACTATTTTAGTTGGGTTTGTGCTTTTCTTTTTTGCCGCTTTTATGTATGCTGTGCAAAGCAATATTGCTGACAAGAATTTTGAGAAGAAGAGGATTGAGGTTAATGAAGTTGCTTTTCATGTCAGGGATGAAATTAATCTGGCTTTTGGAGCAGACGATGGATACAGCAGGAATTTTGAGATTCCTGTTTTGATTGGGGGGCTTGATTATTCTATTGAGATTCTTGATGGGCTGGTTTATTTGAATAGCACTGATGGGAGGCATGCGATTTCTCTGCCTGTCGGGAATGTTACTGGAGAGGTTATGAAAGGGAATAATCTGATTAGGAAGTCTAATGGGATTGTTTATTTGAATGAGTGATTTTTTATTTGGGATTAGTTCTTCTTTCTTTAGAAGACACCGAGGGCTTTTAGGGCTAGGAATCCGAATAATATTACTGCGCCAATCTTGATTATGTCTGTTATGTCTATTTCTGCTTTTTTTTGGCGTTGAAGTTTTCTTTCCATGATTCTAGATTAGACAAGCGCCTTTCTATATTTAAGTCTTTTTCAATTCCTTGAATTTTTAAGGAATTATTTATTGACCTTTGGTTTATTTCCTTTATGAAACTCCCTAGCCAGAGAAGCGACACTACTATTGAAGTTATAATTATCGTTAGATTAATATCTATCTTGAAATTGTTTATTATTAACGTCGCAGAGACGCCAATGAATAGAGTTAGTATTATGTTTGTTAGGATATCTTCTTTTCTCATTTTTCTTGGTTTTGTGCGCTTTCTTCTCTCTGTGCGTTTTCCTCGCGCCAGTTTGGATTGAATGGGAATTCCCAGGGGCGCTTGCCTTTTCTTAATGCTACAAGAATTGTTTGTCCTTTGTCGTTGGTTTTGCCTGTGTTTTTTATTAGGGCATTTGGAGGTAGCGAGTAGGTAGCTGTGCATTTTGGATAGTTTGAGCAGCCGACGAAATATTTGTTTGTTTTTTTTGAGTATCTGATTTGCAGATTGCCGGATTTACAGACTGGACAGGGCATTATTGTGCCTGCTTCTTTTTCTGCTTCTCTCTGGATTTCTATTCCTTTGATTATTTCCTTTCCTATTTCTTGTTCTTTTGTTTTGAATTCTTTTGAGATGTCTATGATTATTTTTTCTGTTTTTGAGACGAGGGCTTTTTCTTTTTCCTGAAAGTTTGATTTTGAGAATTGGATTTCTTCCATTTGCTCTTCCAGATTTCTTGTCAGGTTTTCGTCTATTATTATCGGAGAGTATTCTTCAAGGGATTTTATTAAGTTAATCCCTAAAGGAGTTGCTTTTATTGAGCTTCCGTCTAAGTAGCCCCTGTCAAATAGAGTGTCAACAATTGAAGAGCGCGTTGCTTTTGTTCCGAGGTTTTTTCTCTCTAGTGTTGTTATTAGTGATGTTGGGGTGAATCTTCTTGGAGGCTGGGTTTCTTTTTCTTCTGTTTTTATTTCTTTTATTTTTACTTTGCCATTGATTGTTGGAATTTCTTTTTCTTCTAGTGTTGCTGGGTAGACTTGTGTCCAGCCCTTTGAGATTATTTTGAGGCCTGATGCAGTGAATTTTATTTTGTCGGGCACTGATTCTAAAATTGTCCGCTTGTTTTCTGTTACTGCGTCCGGGGAGAATGCGGCGACGAATCTTTTGACTATTATATTGTAGAGTTTTTCTTTATTATCAGATAATTTCTGAAAGTCGCCTGTTGGGTAGATTGAAGGGTGCGCTGGGTCTGATTTCTTTCCTTCTATTGGTTTTAATCTTGTAGCTGATTCTGTTAATTTCGGGAAATATTTACTTAATTCCTTTAGAATTTTTTTTGGCTCTATTGAGTCTGGTATTTTTTGACTGCTTGTTCTTGGATATGAAATTAGCCCGTCTAGGTATAATTGCTGTGATATCTTTAATGTTTCTGACGGATTTATTTTGTGGAGTCTGTAAGCCTCTCTCTGCAAGGAAGTTAAGTCAAATGGGGTTGGAGGCTGAATTGACTGCTGTGAGAGTTTTGTGTTTGCTTCTGCTTCTTTTATGTTCTTGAATTTGGCAAGGAGGGTTTTGTCAAAGATGTCTTCTGGGTGTTTGTATTCTATTGGGGATTCGTTTATCAGTGCGAATACTTGCCAGAATGGTTCTGGTTTGAAGCTTGCGATTTCTTTTTCTCTGTCCACTATTATTTTTAGGGCAGGACCCTGGACTCTTCCTATAGAGAGAATTTTGAATGAGCCTGCTGTTTTGATTGCAGACATTAGGGCTCTTGAGAGGTTTATTCCGTAGAGCCAGTCTATGATGTGCCTTGACTCGCCCGCGTATGCCTGCCCCCAGTCAAGAGTCGGGAGGGCTTTTTCATAGGAGGAAAGGAGTTCCTGCTTTGTTAGTGTTGAGTATTTCATTCTTTTTGCTGTTTCTTTTTCACAGATAAATCTTAAAACATTCCAGCCAATGACTTCGCCTTCTATGTCATAGTCAGTTGCTATGATGAATTCTTTTGCTTTTCTTGAGAGTTTTTTTATTAAATTGAAATATGGTTTTGTGAATTCTGCTGATTTTTTGTTGTATGAGGGCTGCCATTCTAATTTGAAGACAGGGTAGCCCCTTTGTCCTTTTTCGTATGTTAAGTTGAACAAATGCCCGACTGCTGACGCTATGATTATTTTTTCATTGTTATGAGAGAGCTCGTAATACGAGACTTTGCCTTCCTGGATTTTTCTTGCTGATGGGGAGATGGCTTGGGCGATTTTTTGTGCTGATTGTGGTTTTTCTGTTATTATTAGGATGTATTCTTTTTTTGGAGAGGAGATTGATTGGGGGGCGGTGTCGGGTTTTTCTTTTTTTCTTCTTGGTCTAGTTTTTTCCAATTGTTCTATTTCATTTGTTTGGATTTGCTTTCCCGGAGATTCTATTTTTGTCAGCTCTTTCAGGGATGGCTTTTCCTTTACTTGCTTTTCAATTGTATGTTTTGCGTCGTCTATTGTTAGGAAGTCTTTTACTGGCATTTTATGTTGTCTAAGGGGCTCCTTATGTTTTTTATAGATTGCTGTGATATTTGAGTATAGAGCTGTGTTGTTTTTATATCTGAATGGCCTAAAAGCTTTTGAATTATTTTTAAATCTGTTCCTTGTTCTAATAGATGAGTTGCAAAGGAGTGCCTTAGTAAATGAGGATAGACTCTTTTTGTTATTCCTGCTTTTTTTGCAGAGTTTTTTACGATTTTTTGGATAGTGTCTTTTGTTAGTTTTCTTTCTCTTGTAGAAGGGAATAATATATCTTCGCTTGATATTTTGCAATATGCTTTTAGTCCTTCTTTTATTGAATTTGGGACTTTTACAAATCTGTCTTTTTTTCCTTTGGTCAGATTTATTTTGATTAATTCTTCTTCAAAATTTATGTCTTGTTTTTTTAGATTAACTATCTCAGAAACTCTTAGTCCACATCCATAAAGCAGTTTGATTATTAACCTATGTTTGATATTTGAAGTATTTTCAATCAATCTTTTTATTTCGTTGATTGTTAAAATGTCCGGTAGAATGTTATTTTTTTTTGGGTTTGGGAGATTAAGATTCTGTTTTAGGACTTTTTCAAAAAGAAATTTAATTGCAAAAAGGTCTTTTCGGACGCTTGAGGGATTTTTATTCTTAAGATTATTCTGAACATACACTTTAACTGTTTCTTCGTTTAACCCTTTATCTTCTGAGAATTCCAGGAATTTTTCGACAGAATAAAGATAGCCTTTGACGGTTTGTTTTGAAAAGTTTCTAATTTCTAATTCCTGCTTTAATTTAAAGAGCAAATCGTTCATAATTATCAATTTTTTTGGTATTATATAAATATATTGTTTTTATTGTATATAGGGAGATAATCAATAGTTTACTATTGATAATCATATGTT